>JAZGCP010000125.1:0-3592 GCA_036477035.1 Acidimicrobiia bacterium
GCTCTGTGTTCGATGAAATGTGGACGGTCCCGTCTTCGAAGAACAGGAAGTACATCGGTTCGCCGACTCCATGGCGGAAGTAGATTCCGGCTACGTCTTCTGAGGAGGTGATCGGGCCGGGCCGGAGCGGCTGCACCTCCTCGGTGGTCTCGGGCGAGGATCTGATGCCGATCACCAACACCGCCAGCGCTATGGCGATCGTAATCAACGGGCCCTTTCCGCCTAGTGGTCGGCGGCGCCACCGCGCCGGGTCACGCCGGTTTCTCCCCGGCGCAGACGGGATGTGTATCAGTTGTTGATTCTCGGTCATGTGACTTCAGTCGAAGTAGCCGCCCGACCGACTCCCCCGGTTGCCGTTCACCCCCTCAAATCCCAAACATGAGTTCTCTCAGCCTGAACCGCTGCAAGTCGAACGTTGCGAGGTCCATGGTGACCGAGCCCAGCCGCAGGCCGCGCATGTCGTCGCCCGAATTGGTCACTACGCGCAGCGCGTTGTCGCTGTGTTCCAGAACTCCGAGGCCGAGGCAGAGTCCTTCGCCGTCCTGAAGACCGACTACGACGCCGTGGAGCTTGGCTTGGTCGAGTCCGGCCGGAAGCGTTGGGGCGAACACCGTCTCGCGGACTCGCCACCGCTGAAGAGGCTCGGCGAAGGCGGCGGCGAGTCTCTTGGCACGGTGGGCGCGACGCGAATCCGGCGAAGCAGGCAGGACCTCGGGGTCGATGGCGGTTGTTTCGACGTCGGCGGAGAAGAACCTGCGCAGCATCCCGATCACGGGCTCCAATTCGGCACCGCGCTGCAGGCCGATGGCCACATCCGGGCGGACCAGTTCCATCGTGTGATATTGGAGCGTCTGTCCGATCACACCCGAGATCGTGCCCATGGTGTCCACGACCGTGAGATCGGCCTCGGGGCGCGCCGCATCCACCAGAGCCGCCGTCGCAACGACGTGCTGCAGGACCACTCCTTCGGCCGCGATCGAACCGACGAAGTGGAGTCGGTCGGCGTTGGAGAGATCCTCCAAGTCGGCCTGAGATCGCACCATCTTCATTCCGGTGCAGGTGGGAGGCCCGCAAGTCTTCTGATCGGTGTCCCCATCGACATACGCCACCGTCTTGCCGGCTGCGAGCGCAGTCGCCACCAGTCTCCGGGCAAAGGTGGTCTTACCGGTGTCGGGGGCGCCGAGCACCATCACCACGCCTCGTCTACGAGCGAGATCGTCGAGCAATGGTGCGTGGATGTCGTCCGGCACGTTGGCTCCTTCGGGTTGCTGGTGCTGCCCTCCCGATCGTAGTTGCGGGAGGAGCGTGCGGCCCTGTCGCCGGTATCCTGCGCGACTCGATGGCGACAAGACCGATTTCCTTCATGAGCGACTTCGGGCTCGAAGACGAGTTCGTCGGAGTAGTGCATGGTGTGGTGGCTCGCATCGCACCCGACATCCGGGTTATCGACGTCACCCACGACATTGCTCGGGGCGATGTCCGTGCCGGGGCTCTCGCTTTGTTGCGGGCGGTGCAGTACCTGCCCAATGGGGTCGTGATGGCTGTCGTCGATCCGGGTGTGGGGACGGGTCGCAAGGCGATCGTGGCCGAAACCGAGTGGGGCCATTTCGTGGGCCCCGACAACGGCCTACTGGCTCCGGCCGTGGCAATGGTCGGTGGTGCCCAGCGGTTCGTCTCGCTCGAATCGGCGGAGTTCCAATTGCCTCGGGACGGTGTCACCTTCGATGGCCGGGACGTATTCGCCCCCGCTGCCGCAGTGCTGGCGTCGGGTGAGGCCACCATCGGTGATCTCGGGCCCGACCTCGACCCGGCCTCGGTCACTCCGCTGCTGCTCCCGCTGGTCGACCACGACGGTGGCACCGTGTCGGGTGAGGTGTTCTGGGTGGACTCTTTCGGCAACGCGCAGACCAATGTGACGCCGGAAGACCTTCGTCTGGCCGGTTTGCAGCCCGGCTCGACCGTCGCGGTCCGTATCGGTGCCGCCAAGCACGAAATGCCCTGGGCCGACGCCTACGGCGATGCGACCGAACCCGTCGTACACATCGATTCGTACGGGCTGATCGCGATCGCAGTACCAGGAGGGCGGGCCGACGAGGAGCTCAATCTGTCGGAGGGCCTGTCGGTTGCTTTCAGCTCACCGACACCAACTGGATGACGAACACAATGCCTGCCACGGTGAGCAGCAGGAGGAGGAAGACGATTGTGAGAGCAGTCATCGGTCGCATCAGGCGATGGACGTTACCGGAGGCTGATGCCATCTCGACCTGCACCGGGTTCTCTTGCTGATGCGGTCGGTTCGCTTCATCACCCGTCGCACGTGCAGCATCTGCGCTGCGGCTCTGTCACTGGTGTCGGACCGGGTCCGTCGGCAGGGTTGGAAGCTCGAGATCGTCGATGCCGACGACTTCGGTCTTGCCGCCGAGTTCGGCGATCGGGTACCGGTGGTGCTCCTCGACGGACAAGAGGTGCTGGCCGGCCGGTTCGGTCGTCGCGAGATCCGACGCGTCCTGCGCTGACTGTCGGCCCCGGGAACCAGATCGGCAACGTCGCACGTCCCATGTTCATGATTCACAGACGGCATCTCCTTCCACTGTTCCTCGCCCTACTGCTGGTGTTCGCCGCCTGCGGCGACAAGCAGGCCGGGCCCGATGGCCGGGAGGGCGACGCTCCGGTGCTCGACGGTGCGTGGGTGCTGGTGGCCGCCACGGTCGACGGCAGGACGATGCTGTTGGATGACCAGTACCGGGTCACGATGACGATCGATGGCTCCGAGATCAGTGGCCGGGCAGCATGCAACGGCTACGGCGGCGCTGTTTCGATCGAAGACGGCACGTTCATCCTCAACGAGGTCTTCCTGACGGCGATGGGCTGTGAGCCGGAGGTCATGGAGGTCGAGTCGATGTTCATGCAGGGCCTGTCCAAGGTCACCAGCGCCGCCCGATCCGGCGACACCGCCTTACTAACCGGTGATGGAGTCGACTACACGTTCGAGATCGTCCCGCCGGTACCCACCGCAGATCTGATCGGGCCCACCTGGGTGCTCGACACCATCATCCGGGGAGATACGGCCAGTTCGACCACTTCCACCGCCGATCCGGCCACCTTGTCCTTCGACCTCGGTGGGACCTTTACCGGCAGCACCGGCTGTCGTGAGATCTCGGGCCAGTACGTCGTGACCGGTGACACGGTGCAATTCACCTCGTTCGGCGCCACCGGCGAATGTGCCAACGACGTGGCGTCGCAGGACGGCCAAGTGATCGCCGTTCTCGAAAGTGGATTCACCGTCGAAATCGACGGCAACCGACTCACCGTGGTTGCCCCGGGGGGCGAGGGACTCGCCTATCGGGCCGGGCAGTAGCCGCCGCCATCCGGTTGAGGACGGGGCGACTCGGGTGATCGGGAAGGGTCAGGAGCCCCTCAGCGCAGATCTAGAAAGTTGACCGGCAGGATACCCCGGTTCGAGCTCACGATCGGGCCACATCGATGACGGTCTATTCGGCCAGGAGTTGCGGGTGTTGGTGAGCGCGCACCGCCGGCGCCTCTCCGATGAATCGCTCAACCTCGACCAAACATGTATGCGCAGTGGGGCCCT
>JAZGCP010000126.1:0-3274 GCA_036477035.1 Acidimicrobiia bacterium
TTCGGGAGTCAGCCCTCGATGAGCTCGGTGTCGGGACGAAACGCCGCCCACGAAAACCAGAAGGTGCGCACGAAGATGATCGGGTCTAGGGCGCTGCCGGCCAGGGGACCATCGATGGCGTCGCCGAGCACATTCCAGGTGGTTCCGGTCTCAGCGTCGATGAACACGTCCCCATCGGCACTGAATGTGAGTGCCTGTCCCTCGAACACCGACGAAAACACTCCGACCGTCCCGACATCGCGGCCCGCTGCGATGTCTTTCGTCTCGAGAGCCGAAGACTGCCCGGCCTTCCAGAAGATCACAAGAGAGGTGCCATCGATCTCGCCTTCCGTTACCGCCGCCCCGCCTTCGACGAGCCCGTCGAGGAACCAGGCCACGGCCTCGTTCTCGGTTTCGATGGCGACGACCCGTTGCATCGCCCTGGCTCGGACGTCGATGTCGCCCCGGAACAGGAACGGCTGCCCGTTCGGATCGTCGAGGCCGGTGTACGGGTTCGTACCGTAAGGACGGCTGGCGCCGGTGCGGTTGCGGTCGAGCACCTGAGCCTCGGGTCGGGCTGTCTTGAAGTCGGACCAGGCCACCATCGTCGAAGGGATCTGGGTGAGTGTTTCGCCGGTGAGGATGCCGACGACCGCCCGACCGTCGAGTTGGTTCCACAAGCTCTCCGTGGCCCGGTCGTACATGACCAGGTTGGCGAAGTAGAGACTCCCGGACGTCCCGAACGTCGTTTCGACGCCCCGCACCGTCCGCTCGAAGGTGATCGCCGAATTACACAAAGGGCAGTACGTGACTGCCAGGGGTACGCCTCCGACCGTGTCGTTGACGATCTCGTGCCACATCAGGATCTGGATCGGATAGGCCCGAACGTCACCGTCGATATCCACCACCAGTACCGGCTCTGGATCGTTGAGCCATTCGTCGGCCTCGGCCACGGTGACGAACTGGGGATCGTCGACCGGGGGGATCCCGTCGGGCTGAGGTCCCCCCGGAAGGATGTCGGCCGGGTCGACCAGCGGCTCGGGGAAGCTCGGATCGTTCCGGTTCTGCAAGGCCGACGGTCCATCCGGGAGGCCGATTGCAGGTACGGCTCCGGTCGTGGGATCGGGCGAAGCCGACGTCGTCGACGGCTCCGGGGTAGTCGACGTCGTCACCTCGGATGATGTTCCCGAGACGTCTCCACCGACGGAATCCCCGCTGCATGCCGCCGCGACGAGCGCCACCCCGATGACCAATACGGCCAGCGTCGGTTTCACCATCCCAGCGACTCCTTCTCTCGGACCATCGGCTGCCGTCGGCGTTCCAACGAGGCGGCGTCGATCGAACGATCGAGAAATGTCGGATTGGCGACGTTTCTCGACCCCTGGGGAGCACTTCGCGAGCCGTGTGCCACCCGCGCTGAAACCGGTGGCAGGCGCCGAGGTGGGGATCGATGGCGTCCCAGATCTGCAGGTCATCGTGAACCCGCAGGCCCACACGGACCCACCTGATCCGGAGACCAGGTAGCGCTGACCCAACTTGGGGGGAGCATGGAGGAGAGGGTGGGACACCGAGAAGACACCGACCGGGTCGAGCGGTTCAGGGAGCTGTACGACGGGCGTATTCCAGGATCATGGCGTATTTACCCTACGGACACCGGAAATCGGGCTAGAAGCGTTGTAGCTCTGTGTGCCCGTTCTGCCTTCACACCACAGCGTTGAGGCTCGACGTCGAGGCAAAAGCCGAAGCGGCGTGGCTCGGTGCCGATGTCTTCTATAGGTCAGTATTCTGACCTATACTGTGAGCAAATGAGCGACATGATTCCGTTCTCCGAAGTCAAGGCCCACCTCTCTGAGCTGGCCGACCGAGTCGAGCGCCAACACGACCGCATCTTGGTCACTCGCAACGGTCGGCCCTCGTTCGTCTTGGTGAGCCCGGACGACCTTGAGTCCCTCGAAGAATCCCTTGACATCCTCAGAGACGATGAACTCATGGAGTCGCTTCGGCGGTCGCGACGAGACGCGAAACAAGGCAAGCGGTTGCGGCTCCAGGACCACGTTTGAGGCGGAGGAGTGTACGAAGTTGGGATCACGCCTGAGGGTCTCCATCATCTCAACCGGCTCCCCGAGAAGGTACGAAATGCTGCTCTGGAGTCCATCTTCGGGCCGATCGCTAACAACCCGAACCGGCTCGGGAAGCCGCTCGTTGGTGAACTCGAGGATCTCAGATCCGCGCGACGTGGCGACTACCGCACCATCTACGAGGTTCTCGAAGCCGACGGGGTCGTTCTGATCCACCGCGTGCAACACCGTAGAGACGCGTACCGACCGCGTTGACGACGCGCAGCTGGACATGCTTGATTGATAGATGGGCCGGAGGTCTCTGCCGTTGTCGTCGTGGTCAGGGAACGGCGCCTGGAAACACCCAGAAACCGTCACACGGCAATGTCGAGCCTCAACGTCGGGGAAGACGGCTCCCAACACGATTGCCGAAGAGCTCGACCAACTCCCGGCATCGCCACCCCCCACCATGGTGCAAACCGGCTCCGCCGGGCGTGCTCACCCCCCCACCGTTGGTGCAACCCGGCTCCGCCGGGCGTGTCCACACCCCACCGTTGGTGCTACGCGGCTGCGCCGCGCCAATCCACCCCCCACCGACCGGCTTCGCCGGCCGACTCCCCCGCAAGGGGGGAGTGATCCCTCTCCCGGCCGACTCCCCCGCAACGGGGGAGTGATCCCTCTCCCGGCCGACTCCCCCGCAAGGGGGGAGTGATCCCTCTCCCGGCCGACTCCCCCGCAAGGGGGGAGTGATCCTTCGCTCGCTGACTCCCCCGCAAGGGTGTATGGACCGGGGAGAGTTATCAAGAAGCAACTTTTGGTTCCAGATCGACCCACCATCGCAACCGACCATCACCCTCAAACCGTCAGCCTTGCCCACGACCGCCTCCTATCGCCTCGGTCGCTCAACAAGACCTCGAGGTCCCCTTGCGGGGACCTCGAGCGGTATGTGTTGGCTGAGTATTAAACGGCCGACTCGACGAAGTCCCTCTCGGGCGTGCCGGTGATGCCCTTGGGGCTGTCCGGGATCGCCAGGGTGTCTTCCTCCCTGCTCACCCAGACGAGCCCGAGTCCGGTCAGGATCGCCATTCCGCCTATGGCGGCGAACGCTGCCGCGATCGCCAGGCCGATCTGCAGGACCGAGTGGGTCACGGTCCCCACACCGAGCTGGGCGAAAAGACCGTGCACGGTGCCGGTCCAGGCCTGCGAACGGGCCGGACCCTCGAGCGGGTGGCGCTGGT
>JAZGCP010000127.1:0-6591 GCA_036477035.1 Acidimicrobiia bacterium
CAAGCACATCATCGCGTCCGCAACCAGAGCCGGGATCGAAATCGCGGTATGGACCGTGGACGATCCGATGGAAATCGCCCGGCTCGCAGAACTCGGCGTAGGAGGCATTGCGACGAATGCGCCCGACATTGCCCTTACCGCCCTCGGGGTCCGCTAAACCAGTAACCAGTAACCAGTAACCAGTAACCAGTAACCAGATCGTGCCGGATGCATCTGGATACTGGATACTCGACCCCATGCCAGCGAGCGTCAGGCTACGCGCGTCTCACAACCCAGCCCTAGGACATCCGGTACTGGCTACTCCTCCTCGATTACCGCGACGGCGAACGCGGCCAATCCTTCATCTCGTCCGGTAAATCCCAAGCCGTCCGATGTGGTCGCCTTGACCGACACCGCCGCCATTGGAATCTGCAGGGTGGCGGCGACGGCCGAACGCATCTCTTGTCGGATGGGGTCGACGCGAACCGTTTCAGACACGACTGTGAGATCCACCGAGCTGATCCGGTAGCCACTACCGACGACACGTCCCGCAGCATCGGCCAGCATTGCCATGCTGTCGGCATCGGTCCACCGGAGGTCCTCGGCCGGGTAATACGACCCAATATCACCGAGCGCGGCCGCTCCCAAGAGTGCGTCAATCAGAGCATGGGCGGCCACATCACCGTCGGAGGTGGCCTCGATGCCGCGAGTGGCATCGGCGATGATGCCTGCCAGCAGCACCTGCCCGTCAGTTGCAAAGCGGTGGGCGTCGACACCCCAGCCCACTTTCACGGCGCCAATCCTTCCGCCACGGCCAGATCTCCGGGATAGGTCACTTTGAGATTGTGGTCGTCCCCGGCGACGATCACCACCGAGCCACCCGAACGCTCGACCAGCGCTGCGTCGTCGGTGGCGTCGTCATCGTCGAAGGCATGGCCACGGACAAGAGCCTCAATGGTGAACCCCTGAGGTGTCTGGACGATCATCAGATCGGTCCGGTCGACGGTGCGGATCACGACGCCATCCTCCACGCGTTTCAACGTGTCCCTCACGGCAAGTCCCGGCACCACTGCGTCGACATCGCCGATCGCAAGCCGATCTATCACCCGCCTGGCAAGGTCGGCCGAAGCGAGCGGTCGCGCGGCATCGTGGACGAGAACGTGAGTAGCGCCGTCGGGTGCGGCGGCAAGTCCGGCAGCTACCGAGTCGCGACGTCTCGCTCCGCCGTCAATCCCTCCCGGCACCTGACCCACGACAACCACCTCGTCGCAGCCACCCAACTCGAGCGCAGCTACGGCCCACCTCCAAAGCGGCCGTCCGGCCAATTCAACGTCGGCTTTGGGTCTGCCGAATCGTTCACCCGATCCGGCCGCAACGACGATCCCGAAGACGTTCACGTCTCCAGTCTGGCAAAGACCATCCGTCCAATCGAAGTCCGCATGGCGCTCATCACCTCGACTTGTACCTTCTTGCCGACATAGCCGGCTCCGCCTTCGACCACGACCATCGTCCCATCATCGAGATAGCCAGCACCCTGCCCCGGCTCGGTCCCTTCCTTTTCGATAAGGAGAGAGATTGTGTCACCGGAGGCCGGTACCCGCCTCATCGACTCACCGAGCGCGTGTGGGTTGACCACAGCGATGCCACGCAACCCCGCAGCCGCGGCGAGGTTGTGGTCGGTCGTCACCAGGGTCGCGCCCGCGTCAACGCAGAGTCCGATCAGCTTGGCGTCGACTTCGGAAAACTCAGGAAAGGTCCTCTCATCGATACGGAGGTTCACCGCAGCCAGAGCCGACATTGCATCCAAGACGTCGAGCCCGCGGCGACCTCTGCGACGTCTCTCCTTCTGACCGCTATCGGCGATCCCCTGCAGTTCGTCGAGCACGAACCCGGGGGTCCAAATCTCGCCGGTGACGAGCCCGGCCCTGGCGAGATCGAGAACGCGGCCGTCGATGGCCGCTGAAGAGTCGATGACGAATGCTCCGATCGCCGGCCGCTCATCGAGGCCGGCCGGGCTACCGCGGCGCTTCCCAAGACCGGCAGCAGCAAGCAAATCATCGGCCCTTGCCGAGAAAACGGAGGCTCCGAAGGAGGCGAGAACGATCACCGCCAATGCGCCGCCCGGCCAGCCGATAACCGGCGGAAGAAGGAAGATTGCCGGTACGGAAACGACGGCTCCCACCAGGAGTCCGGCCACCAGGCCGAACGTTCCAGCAAACAATTCAGGCCCCGAAGTACGCGCCACGACATCGGGAGCGTTGTCCAGTGAACGGCGGGTGAATCGTCCGAGGAGGCCCCCAAGGACGTACCCGATTCCGGCTCCCAGTACAGCACCCACAATGCTGGCGCCGTCAGCAGAGGGCCCGCCGGTGGCAAACCATCCGGGAGCGGTGCGTCCGATGAGGAAGCCTGCCGCCGTCGCGCCAAGAGTGACGACGAGTCGAACGAACTCGGTGACCATCCGCACATCCTCCTTTTCGGAGCGACTGTTGTGCAGCGTGTGCCACTCAGCAGGCTCCTACTCCTCTACTTCCACCTCCACCTTGGGCAAGGCCCGGTCGAGGCGCTTCACAGCATCTTCTTCGGTCAGATTGAGTGCGAACCGAAGCTCTGATGCCAGGATCATGCGAGCCTTCGAGAGCATCCTCTTCAGCGCCGGGGAGATTCCCTTGAGTTGCTGCGCGTGGGTGAGGTCCCGAACGACCTCTGCCACCTGATAAATGTCACCCGAGTTGATCTTCTCGGTGAGGAGTTTGTACCAGCGACTCCAGTTGGCACCCGCCTCCAGCGGCTCCTCTTTGAACGTGGCCAACACCCGTCTGGCCGCGGTTTTCGAAATGACCGGCCGTACGCCCAAGTCAACTGCCTTTTCGACCGGTACCCGAAGGATGAGTTGGTCGATCGCCACTTCGAGGACAAAGAAATCGGTCCGGGTCCCGTCGAATTCACGTCGCTCCCGCTTGACGATCGTGGCCGCCCCGTGGTGGGGGTACACCACCTTGTCATGCACGCTGAAAGGAGAAACGACCTTCTTGGCGGGAGTCTTCTTCTTCTCGACCACCTCCGACGTGGAGGCCGCTTTCTTGGCAGGAGCCGCTTTCTTGGCAGGAGCCGCTTTCTTGGCAGAGGCCGCTTTCTTGGCAGGACCCTTCCTCGCAGGAGCCGCCTGCTTCTTGGCAGGAGCCTTCTTCGCAGGAGCCGCCTGCTTCTTGGCCGCCGCCTTGATCTTGGCCACTTGACCAGCATCGAGACCGGACGAGGCCGCCTTTACGTCGAATCTCAATTTCTTGGCGTGCGCCAGCACATCGCTCGAATCGAGCTTTAGCTCGCGGGCGAGTTCGAAGACGCGCATGTGGGCTCCTGGTCATGGTCGGTGGCACCCGCCGAGTCATCGGAGGCCGCTGTGGGCAGTGTACCGCGGAGCAGCCCGGCACCAGGAGTCGAAGCCAGTAACCAGTAGCCAGTAGCCAGATCATGCCCCCGCATCGGATACTGGCTACTCGACCGAAAGCCAGCGCCCTTCGGGCAAACGCGTCACACAACCAGAACCAGACGACGTTTGGTACTGGCTACTCGACCGCGCTCTCACAAGCACACGCCAGACGCGTCCACAGTGACCACCAGCGACGCCCGCCAGGTTTACTCCTCGTCGAGCGCCCAAGTCCGGGTCGTGTCGAGCAGCCTGTCGAAATAGTGGCGCAGCTGGCGGGCCCTGGCTCGCCCCACCCCCTCGACCTGGTCCAACTCACCCACCGAGGCCTCCAGCAGATGTTGCAGGGTCTCGAAATGACCCACCAGGGAATCCTGGACTGCATCGGGCAGACGGGGGATTCGGTCGAGGATCCGATAACCGCGAGTCCGGGCCGGGTTTTCGAGCGGACCGAAGTCGAGCAGTGCCGCCACCCGACTCTCATCGGACAGATGCTCGGTGGTCAACGTCGCCAGCAGGTCGAGCGGATTCTTGGTGTGGGGCGGGTAGGTGCGGGCGTGATCGGCATACACCAGTTCGGCGGACTCGCTGGTGCCTGCGAGGAGATCGACCAGCTGCAGTTTGATGAGCCGGCCCTCACCGCCAAGTTCGACTGTGTAGTGCTCGAGATCGTCTCCAATTCGCAGGACCAACGCCGCCCGCTGCAGAAACTGCACCACATCGCGATAGACAACGATATCGTCCACTTCCAGCTGCGTGAGGCGTATCTCTTCGTCGGCCAGCCGACCACGAAACCGCTCCAGCGTTAGGAGATTCTGGTTCGCCTGAGCCAGCAAGGTGGTGGGACTCCGAAGTTCATAGGTCGAATCAGAGGTAAAGACGGTGACCGTCTGCCGGTCCTCTGACACGACCACGACCGCCTTACCGGTCTGCTTGGCGACTCTCTCTCCGGTGCGGTGTCGGGTCCCGGTTTCGTTGGTATCCAGAGAAGGATCCGGAATCAGGTGAACGTTGGCCCGGTAGATGACTTCGGCTGCCTCGTCGGTGATGACCGCACCGTCCATCTTGGCCAACTCGGCCAGACGGGCCGGATGGAAATCGGCTCCGTCGAGGTGGAACCCGCCGGTGCAGATGGCCTCGATGTCACGCCCGTAGCCGAGCACGATGAGTGCGCCCGTCTCTTGACGGAGAATCAACTCGATCGCATTGCGCAAAGGCGTCCCGGGCGCAATGGCACGCAGGATGTCAAGACGGGATCGGTCAACAGTCATCTTCGGCGAGGCTACTACGGGTGGTTGGGAGGGGTTAGGAGTTAGGAGTTAGGAGTTAGGAAGAGCGGTGCACGATCTGACCTAACACCTAATACCCACCGCCTTCACCAAGCAGTCCCGCGCTGGCCAGCGCCGACAAGATCCGGTCGCCCCCATTGCCGGTCGGACCGATCACCTTCTCCAGGCCGAGTCGCTTTGCTTCCGCCGCTCGATGCTCCCCGTGGGCGACACCGCGTACCTCACCGGTCAGACCGACTTCACCCCATGCGGCAAGCGAGCCAGTCGGCTCGCCCAGCAGGGACGATGCAAGCGCGAACGCCACCGGCAGGTCGGCACCGGGGTCGCGCAACTTGATCCCACCGACCACACTCACATAGATGTCCTTGCCGGCAAACGAGAGCCCGGCGTGCCTCTCGAGCACCGCGATCACCTGGTGCACCCGGGCCGGCTCGAGACCTTTGACGGATCGACGTGGTTGGGGGGTCGTGGTGGACGCCACCAGGGCTTGGACCTCGACCAGCAGGGGCCTCCTCCCATCCACCGCCGGGAAGACGACGCTGCCGGGGACATCGCCACGTCGATCGATAGCGAGAAGCCCCGCCGGATCAGTGACTTCGATCAGGCCGCGGTCACCCATCTCGAACAGACCGACCTGGTGGGTGGCTCCAAACCGATTCTTCAGGCCGCGCAGCATCCTGAGCCCGCGTTCCATATCACCTTCGAGGTAGAGGACGACGTCAACGGTGTGTTCTACGAGCTTCGGACCCGCGATTGCTCCATCCTTGGTGACGTGTCCGATGAGGACCACCGGCACGCCTGATTCCTTGGAGAAGTGCACGAGACGAGCCGCCGATTCCCGCACCTGGGCCACCCCGCCCGGTGTGCCGCCAACCTCTCGAGCCCCAATCGTTTGAATCGAGTCCACAACCAACAGATCCGGCTTCACCGAACGGCCGGCCTCGATGATGGCGTCCACATCGCGCTCCGATGAGAGCAGGATCGCATCGTTGGAAATGCCGAGACGGCTAGCCCTCAAGCCGACCTGACCTACAGATTCCTCCGCCGACACCAACAGAACGGTCCCGCCTCGGTCGGCCAGAGAACCGCCGACCTGCAGCAGCAGTGTGGACTTGCCAACGCCGGGCTCGCCGCCCAACAGGATGCCCACACCGGGCACCAGCCCTCCGCCGATCACCCGGTCGAACTCGTCGATTCCAACCGGAACGCGGACCACCGTCTCAGCTCCAGATTCGGCGAGCGACACAACTCCGGCGGCTGGCGTGCGCCGCTTGGACCGGGTCGACTCAGCCGTCTCGACGAGGGCGCCCTCGTTGAGACACTGGGGACAGAATCCCATCCACTTCGCACTCTCGTAAGCGCAGGCCTGGCACCGGTACTTCATCTAGTGCCGACGCTAACGGCGCCGTATGACACGAACCACGATAAGGGTCCCGACCATGATTGCGACGAGAACGACGGCCCCGATCACATCACCCAGATCCCACACATCGGTGGGACGAACCTCGGCAAGAAGGAGCAAGTAACTCAAAAGGAATCCGTGGCAGAATAGCCTCTGCCCGGATTCTCTCGACCCTCCGGCATGGACGGACGCCCACAGATGGACCAGGACGACAACGACCAGTTCGACAACCTGTTCGAACCCTTCAATCTCAAGGGCGAACCCAACCCGGTCGAACCGCAGGCATTTCCCACCGAGGAAACCGCGACTGGGGGACAACCCGCGGCTCAAGGGACAGGAACCAGCCGATCGGTCTATTGCGGCTCGTGCGGAAGTCCCAACGACGCCGCCAACCAACACTGCGAGAGGTGTGGAGCCCGCCTTTCGAAAACCGTGACACCCGTGGCCCCCCAGCCGATGCTCAAGACAACGGCCGGCGCCCGCGCCCTGGT
>JAZGCP010000128.1:0-2718 GCA_036477035.1 Acidimicrobiia bacterium
CTTTGAGTTTTTTCAAAGTCGGGTGTTATCTCGCACAATTCGTTAGTCCGGGAGGAAATTGCCGATGTATGAGATTGACCCGTCACGAACGGACCTCGTCGAGGAGTTTCGTAGGAATCCCGGCGGACCCTATAGCCCAGAACTCACGCTTGTCGTGAACAGGATGCGTGTGATGCCGATGGCGGATCGCCACATTCTGGTCTGCACGGTCCGGGGCCGCGAATGGACTCTGGCGAAAATGCCGACGGAACGCGGCGCCAAGGTGGAAATCTACGAAGACCGAGTCTTCCGCGACTACTATGAAGGCGCATGGGAAGTCTTCAGGATGCGCTGGAAGACGATAACGGGGGAAGACCCGGCTTAAGGGAATCATCCGTAACAGAGGAGTCGAATGCGTGAAAAAAGTACTGGGCTACACGAATGCCTGGAGCGTGAGCCCCGGCGAGACGATCAAAGTCATGGTCAGCACCTATGGCCCTGATCGCTATCGCGCCGATCTGGTTCGAGTTATTTGCGGTGACGACGAGCCCGATCGCAATATCTATTGCGAAGAAGAAATCGAGGCACCGTTCAGAGGCGAATATCCCGGCCGAATGCAACCGATCGACGTGGGGTCTTATGCGGTGGTGCCCAACTCCCATAGTCTCGCCGCGCTCGAAAGCTTCACCGTGCAGGCATGGGTCTGGCCGACGACACCCGGCAAGGGAGAACAGGGCATCATCACACAGTGGCAGGACGACCCTGCTGGCGGCTTCGCCTTGCTGATCGACGCCAACGGCGCGCTCGCGATACGGGTTGGCGACGGGAGCGGTGGCATCGCCGAAATCAGCACCGGGGAGCCGCTTGCGGCGAGGCGGTGGCACCTGGTTTCGGGATGGTACGACGCGGCGACAAAAAAACTCAACGTTAGCCAATACCCCATGGCCACTCCATTTGAGAACCTTACAGCCGCCAGTGCGACCAGCGAGATTGAGCTCGACGCCGTCGCCCATGCAGAGTCACCCCTAATGTTTGCCGCATTTCCAGCGACGCTATCGATGGGGAAGCCCGCGGCGCAGCGTCATTACAATGGCAAGATCGATCGTCCGTGCCTGATCGGGCGTGCACTGTCGACGGACGAAAGATCGGCGATGGCCGGGGGGGCAATACTTCATGAGGGTGATGCTCAAGTGATCGGGGCTTGGGACTTTTCACGCGATATCGGCGGCAGCACGATCAGCGACGTCGGGCCCAACGGCCTCCACGGTCGGACGGTCAATCTGCCTTCGCGCGGGTGCAAAGGCCATAACTGGAGCGGCACTGAACAGAATTGGCGCCACGCTCCACAGGAGTATGGCGCGATCCACTTCCACGACGACGATCTCTATGACGCCAGTTGGGAGGCGGATTTTGAATACGTCGTGCCGGACGATCTTCGCAGCGGTGTGTACGCGGTGCGCCTGACGGCTGATGACGACGAATGGTACGTTACATTCTTCGTCCGACCGCCCCGGGGCACCACGACGTCGAAGCTCGCGTTCCTGGCGTCGACGGCCACCTATATGGCGTATTCCAACTATCACTGGATGATGCACGAACATTACGGCGAAGTCACCGAGTCGTTCTGGACTACGTTGGACAAGGGGGACGTTTTCCTGCAGGAACACAACGAGGTTGGGCTGTCGACGTATGACACCCATTCCGACGGCAGCGGCGTGCGCTATGCGTCGCGATTGCGCCCAGTGCTCAACATGGCGCCAAAGACACCGCTGTGGAGCTTCAATCCCGACACTCATATCCTTGGTTGGCTCGAGGAGAAGGGCATCGAATTCGATGTCATTACTGACGAGGATTTGCATCACGAGGGCGTCGACTTACTGGACTCTTACCGCGCCGTGATTACGGGAACGCATCCTGAGTATTATACGACCCCGATGTGGGACGGGCTGCAGGCGTATCTCGAGCGCCAGGGCCGATTGATCTATCTCGGCGGCAATGGATTTATCTGGCGGTGTGCCTTCTCATCCGAGATGCCGGGTGTGCTTGAATTGCGCCGAAGTGAAGACGGAATTCGTTACCGCGACGAGGAACCCGGCGAGTATTATTTGGAATTCACAGGTGAGTTCGGTGGCTTGTGGCGACGCCTTGGCATGGCGCCTCAGGCTCTGGTGGGAGTCGGTACGGTCGCGGTCGGGTTCGATATTTCCGGTTATTACCGGCGCCGTGAGGCGAGTTTTGACCCCCGGGCCAACTTTATCTTCGAGGGCATCGGCGACGATGAGCTGATCGGTGACTTCGGCATTCTCGGTGGCGGCGCTAGCGGTTCGGAAATCGACGCGGCGGACCCGATGTTAGGAACTCCATCGCATACCTTGGTCGTCGCCAGTTCCGAAGGCCATTCGCCAAACACCTATCTGGTGCCCGACGAAACCGGCTTTCACCATTGCGCAATGGACGGGGCCCAGAATCCGGATATCCGGGCCGACATGACGTTCTTCGAAACGCCCGGAGGAGGAGCCGTATTCTCCGTCGGTTCCATCGCCTGGGGTGCGAGCCTGCCGCACAACGGGTTCGACAACAACGTGGCGCGAGTTTCGGAGAACGTGGTGCGCCGTTTCCTGGATGACACCCCTTTTGCCATGCCCGGCTGACTCCCTGTTACCGGAGCGAGCCACCCAGGTCCTGAAGCTTCCCGGCCCAGGGCAGGGCCATCAAAATCGAGCCTATGGGGGCACTGTC
>JAZGCP010000129.1:0-2760 GCA_036477035.1 Acidimicrobiia bacterium
AGGCGCGCTTCGTACCTGCTCGGGGCGTTGACGTTGTTGATCTCGACCGTGGTCTACTTATTCATGTGGGAGACGGGGGCCCCGTTCTGGGCGTGGGCCGCCGGGTCGGCATTCATCGGCCTCGGCTTCACGTTCTTCTCCGGAGCGGTCGAGGCATGGCTGGTTGACGCCCTCAATGCGAGTGGATTCACCGACGACCTCGAAACGGTGTTCGCTCGCGGTCAGTCGGTCGCCGGTGCGGCGATGCTCACCGGTTCGGTGGCCGGCGGGTTTATCGCCCAACATTGGAATCTGGGGGTCCCCTACATCTTGCGAGCAGTCATGCTCGGTTTCACATTCCTGGCTGCGCTCGTTCTGATGAAAGACATCGGCTTCGAACCGAAGCACGGCGCCGGCCCCATCAAGGAGATGAAACAAATTGTGCGCGCCTCGATCGACGGCGGCTTGCGCAACCGGCCGGTCCGCTGGTTGATGCTCGCCGCACCGTTCACGGCGGGAGTCGGCATCTTTGCCTTCTACGCCATGCAGCCGTACCTGCTCGAGCTGTACGGCGACGAGACCGCCTTCGGTGTGGCCGGGATCGCCGCCGCCATCGTCGCCGCCGCCCAAATCGGGGGCGGACTGTTGGTTCCCGTGATTCGCCGCTTCTTCGCCCGCCGCACCCACGCACTTCTGTTCTTCGGGGCGATGAGCACAATGGCAATGGTCTTGGTCGGCGTCACCGATTCCTTCTACGTGGCGATCGCCGCCATCGTGATCTGGGCCCTTGCATTCGCCGCAGCCGGCCCGATGAGACAGGCCTATATCAACGGACTCATTCCGTCGGAACAGCGCGCCACTGTGCTCTCATTCGATTCCCTGATGGGGTCCACAGGAGGGGTCGTGCTCCAACCGGCCTTGGGACGCACTGCAGACGTCTGGTCCTACTCGACCTCATATGTCGTCGGCGCCGCGATTCAGATCGTCGCCATCCCCTTCTACCTGGCGTCCCGTGCTGAAAACGCAGAATCGGACCCAATCCATGCCTGAGAGCGGCCACGGAACAGAACTGTTCGAGCTACTGCGATCGATGGCGATACCGACCGGTCACTACGCCGTCTTCGGCAGCGGTCCGCTTCTTGTGAGAGGCATCATCGAGTCCGTCAATGACCTCGATGTCATCTGTCGGGGCCCGGCCTGGAGCCGTGCCCGCGAACTCGGGCCACTCGTCGACCTGGACGAAGAGGAAGTGCGAATCGTGAGCACTCACGACGGAGCCATAACGTTTGGGACTACTTGGGGCTACGGATCGTTCGATCTGACCGATCTGATCGACACCGCCGACATCATGCTCGATCTTCCCTTCGTGAGGTTGGAGCACGTCATCGAATACAAGCGAGTCGCCGACCGACCCAAGGACCGGACCCATCTCGATCTCATCGAGCAATACCTGGAAGCCGAGTGAGTTACCCGGCGTGTTCTCTAATCCTCCGGCAGGCGGTGGCGGGCCGCCTGTCGACGTGCTCTCCTAATCTCGCGGTGTGAAGAAATTTCTCCTCGGTGTGGTCGCCGCGTTTGGCCTAATGCGCCTTCTGCCGGAGGTGCTCAAAAGACGGATGGCTCCACCGCAACGCCCTCAACCGCACACCCCGGCGGACCTGGGCCTGCCCGAGGTCCCGATCACGCTGCAAAGCGTCAACGGGACCGACCTCCACGGCTGGTTCATCCCGGCAGGGAGTGCCGCACCGGCTGTGGTGGTGCTCCCATGGGTGGGGCGCCAACGCGTCTCTCATGCTTCCGCTCGCACCCCATCTGCATCGAGCCGGACTCCACGCTCTGTTCCTCGATGCGCGCAACCACGGTCGTAGCGAACACGACGATTTCGTGTCGATGCCCCGGTTCGCCGAAGACCTCGACGTCGCCGTCGATTGGCTCCACGAGCTCGACGATGTCACCGACGTCGGTGTCATCGGTCATTCGGTCGGCGCCGGAGCCGCCCTGCTGGTGGGATCAGGTCGGAACGACCTCGGCGCAATCGTCTCTGTGTCGGCCTTTGCCCATCCCGGCGAGATCATGGCCAACGGTCCACCCATGAGCCGAATGCCGGCTCGGGTCCGCACCGGAGTCTTCCGCACGATGGAGAAGACGATCGGTGCCCGGTTCGACGACATTGCCCCGCGCGCCACCGTCGCCCGTGTCAAGGCGCCGCTGATTCTCGTTCATGGCGACGCCGACGAAGTCGTGCCGATCTCGAACCTTTTCGAGTTGGCACAGCGAGCGCCACAGGCGCGGACTCTCATCGTGCCGGGCGCCAACCACGCGTCTCTCGAGGAATTCGAGCCCTACATGGGGACGATCCTCGCATTCTTGTCTGAGCACCTCGGCTGACCGAGACCTGAGAGGACTCCCGCACGCTTCCTGGTGGCCGACCAGTGACGGTGAGCAATGTCGCAGGCATGGCCGAGGGATCCCACACACCGAAGCGGCCCGCCACCTGTGTGACGGGCCGCAATTGGTGCCAACCAGAGAGGGGGGAGGAGCCCTCTTATGCGTGTCATCAGGGTCAACGCTCGTGTAAGCCTGGAATTCCCTCGATTGTCGGAGAAGCGACCGAATCGGTCGCGGTCGAGCGCGCACCAGAAACTAAGGTGACCAGAGTGCCGATGGCTATCCCGTAGCCGGCGCCTCCGATGACGTCGAGCGGGAAGTGGGCACCGACATAGATCCTCGTCGCCGCCACCAGCACGGCGACGGCAACCGCAGCTACCCGTCCTCTTCGTC
>JAZGCP010000013.1:0-5169 GCA_036477035.1 Acidimicrobiia bacterium
CCAACCACTCGTCGAATCGCAGTGGGCGGTTGTCCATGGCCGAGAGCAGCCTGAATCCATGCTCAACCAGCACCTCCTTGCGGGTCCGGTCACCTTCGTACTGGCCGTGAAGTTGCGGTACGGTCACGTGGCTCTCGTCCAGCACCATCAGGAAGTCGTCCGGGAAGTAGTCCATCAGCGTGTAGGGGGCCTCTCCCGGTTGGCGTCCGTCCAGGTGTCTCGAATAGTTCTCGATGCCGTTGCAGTAACCGAGTTCGCGCATCATTTCGAGGTCGTATGCGGTGCGCATGCGAAGACGTTGAGCCTCCAATAGCTTGTCCCGTTTCTCGAGCCACTGGAGTCGTTCTGCCAGCTCCAACTCGATGGCGGTCGCCGCCGTCTTGATGCGCTCGTCGGTGGTGACATAGTGAGAAGCGGGGTAGATGATCATCTCCCCCAGCTCGCGTATGACCTCGCCCGTCACCGGGTTCATTTCGAGCATTCGTTCTACTTCGTCACCGAAATACTCGACTCGAACCAGCGTCTCCTCATAAGACGGGAAGACCTCGAGGGTGTCTCCCTTGACCCGGAACTTGCCACGGGTGAGATTCACTTCGTTGCGCTCGTACTGGATGTCTACCAACCTCCGGATGGCGTCGGACAGCGGAAATTCGACTCCCTGGATCAGTCGCAACAACTGCCCCTCATACTGCTCCGGGCTGCCGAGGCCGTAGATCGCCGATACCGAGGCAACGATGACGACATCACGCCGGGTGAGTAGCGCCGCAGTCGCCGAATGCCGAAGCCGGTCGATCTCGTCGTTGACGCTCGAGTCCTTTTCGATGTAGGTGTCGCTCTGCGGCAGGTACGCCTCGGGCTGGTAGTAGTCGTAGTAGGAGACGAAATACTCGACCCGGTTGTCGGGGAAGAACTGCCTGAATTCATTGGCGAGCTGGGCACCCAACGCCTTGTTGGGAGCAAGCACCAGAGTGGGACGCTGAATCGCCTCGATGAGCCAGGCGATGGTCGCCGACTTTCCCGAACCGGTGATTCCCATGAGGGTCTGAAACCGATCGCCCCGCGCCACGCCGGCCGCAAGAGCGGCGATCGCTTCCGGCTGATCGCCGGACGGCTCGAAGTCGGATACGACACGGAACGGCTTCACGTCGGCAGCGTACTCACGGGGTGTGACAAGCAGCAGGCCGGTGCTTCAGAGGCTCGTCACCCGATCCCACACCGCGCGGCACTCAAGCTCGAGATCAGCCACGTCACCCCCGTTGTCGATCACGAAGTCCGCCGCCAGCAGCCATTCGGCGCGCCGAGGTTGGCGCTCCATCACGGCCCGAATGTCAGCTTCCGCCATTTGATCTGGTCGGGCTGCCGCCCGCCTCAATCGGAGCGCATCATCAGCGTCGACCACCACCACCGTCCAGTTCTCGAACCAGTCACGGAGGATCGGCATCTCGACGACGATATCTGCCGCCGGAACGCGGTCGATCGCCTCCGCCAGCGACCGCCGGGTGTACGGATGCACGATCTGTTCGAGCTCGGCCAGGCGATCGGCGTCGGAGAACACCAGACGACCGAGCAGGGCACGATCGATTACCCCGTCATCGGCTGTCTCCGGCCAGCGTTCCAGGACAAGTCGGGTTGCTTCGGTGCCGGGCGCAAGAACCCGGCGAGCAAATTCGTCGGACGAGAACACCACTGCGCCGAACTCCGACAGGAAGTTGGCAGCAGTCGATTTCCCTGAACCGATGCCACCGGAGAGGATTAGACGCGCCGCCACGTGCAGAGGCTACCGGGCGCCAGACTCGGTCCGAGTTCGCGGCACACTGCTGACACCCTTGATGCCGCGAGTAGCGCGCGGCGCCCACCTCTCGGTGACATCAATCGCTCATTGAGCGTCGAGGCGCTCCCTTGTGGCCTCCGGCTCCAAACTCTCTGCGAGAGCGTGGAACGCCCTGGCGACTTTGGAACGGGGACTCAGGGCCAGAACCGGTATCCCCTCGTTGACCGACTGTGGGACGAGTCGATCGGAAGGAATCTCCCCCCCGACTCGAAGCCCCAAACTTCGTTCGAGTTCGACGATGTCGAGGCGCGCCTTGGAGTTGGCGCGATTCACCACCAGCCGAATGCGGTCCATATCGAATGCGAGCTGACGCAGGCTGTCCAGGACGACCTTGGCGTTCTTGACCGATGGGAGGTCCATATCGACGACGGTGATCACCTGATCGGCATGCTCCAGGAGCATCACCAGCCCATCATCGAACACCGAGCCGGTATCGACTATGACCGTGTCGAACAGTGACCTGAGGCGCTCCACTACGGCAACCACGGACTTGGCGTCGATCTCACCAGCACGCGTCGGAATCAAAGGTGCAGGCAGCACGCGGATTCCGCTCTCGTGTCGGAGCATTGTCGCCTCGAGTCCCTCGTCGCTCATCTGGTCGATTTGGTCGACGACGTCGTCGAGGGTGCGGACCGGATCGATCTGCAGCAGCAGAGCGACGTCTCCGAATTGGAGGTCGGCGTCGACGATCGCCACCCGCTCTGGATCGCCTCGAAGGCCTATGGCGATCGCAAGGTTGGTGGCGGTCACCGTCTTGCCGGAGCCTCCTTTGCCGGCCATGATCGCGATCACGCGGCCCGGGCCCGAGTGTTCGACTGCCGACGAAGCTGCCGGGCTCTCCTGGCGGACGGTGGGAGGAGGCATGGCCGGAGGCGCCGGCATGACCTGCTCCAGAATATCGAGGGCTTCTGCGGATTGGAAGGGATCTCTCATATCGGTGAACGGAGAGGTAGTCGCACTTCGATCGGCGTTGTCGGCCGGGGGTGCGGGTGGAGCAAACGGCGCCAACGCCTCCGACATCGGAGGACTGACCGTTGGCGCCACCACCTCAGGTGGAAGGGACTCCAAGGCGATCGGCACCGGCTCTGTCGGCTCGACGGGGTCGCTCTCGTCGGACCAGACGGGCGGGCTCTCCGGATGTTGCTGGGATACGACGGGAGGAGTGGCGACCTCAGGGATGGTCGCTGCTGCGGCGACAGCCCCCAGAGTCTCGGGCGGAAGTTCGGTGATCGCCTCCGAGACGCGCGGCGGAGCGACTTGGGCGACAAACGTGACCTCGGTCGGCGTCGACACCGAAGCAGGGGAATCGATTGTGCGAGCAGCGATAGTTTCGGGACTCGGTGGCGAGGCGGTCTCCTGCGGCTGGGATACCGCTTGGACCGGGGTAGGAGCGGGCTTCCCCGTGGTGGGTAGCGCTTCAACCACCACGTCGATAATTGGTGCCGGAGCCGGAAGCTGTTGGATCAATTCTGCAACGTCGCGTTCGCCCAGGGGGGCCTCGAGGACATCGATCAGCCCGCCTTTGAGCGCTGCCTTCAGCACCCGATTGGTGACGACCTCAGCAGCAAGCGCCATCTGGAGGCCGGGACTCATTTCGAGAAGCCCGCGTGCCTGACTGAGAGCCACATCGCTGGCGAACGCAGGACCGAGCAGCACCAGATCGACCCGCCCGCCGCTGACTATTTCTCGGGCTTCATCGAGATCGCGGCCGGTCAACATCCGGTGGGCGGCGAACAGCGGCCGCGCATCGTCGATGAACCGTTGATCGGAATCGACGACCAGTACCAGCCTCGATGGGTCGTTCGTCATGTGCACCTTCCTCCAAACGCGCCTGGAACGCGCTGGGCCTCTGAATGCTCATCGGACCGGGGTCGTCAGACTTGAGTCTTGAGTGCGATCGCCTCGGAGTCCGATACGCAATAAGCAATTCGCAAGAGAACCGGAAACGCTTGTATTGCGTATTGCGGGAGGCGGCGCAGCCGACCGACCCTTACTTGCGGCCGATCCCCCGCTGTTTGAGCTCCTCGAGAATCGCTTCGAGCGAGGCGTCGGCGTTGAACGCCGGAATGTCGTCCTCTTCCTTGTCGTCTTCGCGAGTGAACTCTTGCCGACGCTTCTTGCCGCCCCCCTTGCTGGGACCAGGAGCATCCGGACGCTCGTCCTGCCACTGCTGACGGTTCTCCCATTCGGGGAGGGCCTGCTTGATCGAAAGACTGATCCGACGGCGGTCGCCGTCGACCTCAGTGATCCGAACCTTTACCGCCTGATCTACCGATAGCTCGAGCTCCGGGCTCTCGACATGATGCATCGCGATTTCGCTGACGTGCACGAGGCCCTCGACTCCGTCCGTCACCGCTACGAATGCTCCAAATGGAACCGTCTTGGTGACCGATCCATCGACGACGTCTCCTACCCCATGCTTGGAACTGAAGGCCTCCCACGGATCCTCGCGGGTCTGGCGGATCGAAAGCGAGATCCGCTCGCGGTCGAGGTCGACTTCCAGCACCTTGACCTGGACCTTGTCGCCAACGGTGACCATCTCCGAAGGATGGCTCACGTGCTGCCACGAGAGCTCGGACACGTGAACGAGTCCGTCCATGCCCCCCAGGTCGACGAACGCACCGAAGTTCACAACCGAAGACACGACGCCGTCGCGGATTTCACCGGGACCGAGTTCGTCGAGGAACTCCTGGCGCTGCTCCGCTTGAGCCTCTTCCAGCCAGGCGCGGCGGCTCAGGACGACGTTGTTGCGGTTCTTGTCCAGCTCGATGACCTTGGCTTCGAGGGTCTCACCGATGTACGGATGGAGGTCGCGCACCCGGCGAAGCTCGACGAGAGATGCGGGGAGGAAGCCGCGGAGGCCGATATCCACGATGAGTCCGCCTTTGACGACCTCGATGACCTGGCCGGTGACGGTGCCTCCCTGGTTCATGACGGTTTCGACGCGGCCCCAGGCGCGTTCGTACTGGGCGCGCTTCTTGGACAGGATGAGGCGGCCTTCGGAGTCCTCCATGGTTAGGACCAGCGCCTCGATCTCTTCGCCTTCGGACACCACGTCGGCCGGATTGACCGAGTTTCGAATCGAGAGTTCCTTGAGTGGAATCACGCCTTCTGATTTGTAGCCGATGTCCACCAGAACTGCGTCCGGATCGATGCGGGCGACGATGCCCTTGACCATGCTGCCTTCGGAGAACTCGACAACAGTCATCTCCACCGCAGCCGCAAAATCCTCAGCCGAGAGGTCGTCTGGTATGTCCCCGAGCGCCTTGACGGCAGCAGCGGGATCCGCCACCACGATCTCAGGAATCTTGGATTTCGGCGCGGCTTCTGCGGCGTCG
>JAZGCP010000130.1:0-2721 GCA_036477035.1 Acidimicrobiia bacterium
TCGCACTAAAGCTCGGGAACAAGGGTGCCGACTAGGCCGTTACGGAAGCGAAAAGGCCGTCCCAGGCTTGAACCAGGCCACGGCTATAGTTGTGGAGGCGCCTCCACAGAGGGCGCTGTTTGACGTACAGGGGTGTGTGAGTGTTCGAAAGGTTCACAGATAGGGCTAGACGAGTCGTCGTTCTGGCGCAGGAGGAGGCGCGCCTCCTCAACCACAACTACATCGGTACCGAGCACATTCTCCTGGGCCTGATCCACGAGGGCGAGGGCGTCGCCGCTCGTGCTCTCGAAGGCATGGGCATCTCACTCGAGTCGGTACGGAGCCAGGTAGTGGAGATCATCGGCCAGGGGGCTCAGGCTCCGACCGGGCACATCCCGTTTACTCCTCGCGCCAAGAAAGTTCTTGAACTCTCGCTGCGTGAAGCTCTTCAGCTCGGCCACAATTACATCGGCACCGAGCACATTCTTCTGGGGTTGATCCGCGAGGGCGAGGGCGTCGCCGCTCAGGTGCTGCAGAAGCTCGGCGCTGAACTCCACAAGGTCCGCCAGTCCGTGATCCAACTTCTCTCCGGGCAACAGGGCGACAGCGAGCCGGGCGAACCCTCCTCTTCCGGAGGGCGGAGCCGCGGTGAGAGTTCATCCGGTTCGACCGTGCTGGATCAGTTCGGTCGCAACCTGACCCAGTACGCCCGAGACCGCAAGCTCGACCCGCTGATCGGTCGCGAACGCGAGGTAGAACGGGTCATGCAGATTCTGTCTCGCCGCACCAAGAACAATCCGGTGCTGATCGGGGAACCCGGTGTGGGCAAGACCGCGATCGTCGAAGGTCTCGCAACCAGGATCATCAACGACGATGTTCCTGAAACCCTCAAAGGCATGCATCTCTACACGCTGGATTTGGGAGCTCTCGTCGCCGGTTCCAGATATCGCGGTGATTTCGAAGAGCGGCTCAAGAAGGTGCTGAAAGAGATCAAGACTCGCGGCGACATCATCCTGTTCATCGACGAAATCCACACCCTGGTCGGCGCCGGAGCCGCCGAGGGCGCCATCGACGCCGCCAGCATCCTCAAGCCGATGCTCGCCCGGGGCGAGTTGCAGACGATCGGCGCCACGACGGTCGAGGAGTATCGCAAGTACCTGGAGAAGGATTCCGCTTTAGAACGTCGCTTTCAGCCCATTCAGGTCGATGAGCCGACCGTCGCCGAGACGATTCAGATCCTCATCGGCGTGCGGGAAAAGTACGAGGTGCACCACAAGGCCAGTTACACCGACGATGCTCTCGTCAGTGCCGCCAACCTGGCAGATCGATACATCGCCGACCGTCAGCTGCCGGACAAGGCGATAGACCTCATCGATGAGGCGGGCAGCCGGATGCGGATTCATCGTCGCCCCGGCTCGCCGGAACTCGAAGAGATCCATGAGAATTTGGCATCGTTGCGCATCGAGAAGGAAGAGGCCATCCAGTCGCAGCAGTTCGAGCGTGCTGCTCAGCTGAGGGACCGGGAGCGGTCTCTGATCGCCGAGCGCACCGAGCGCGAGGGCGAGCTCGGTGAGAGCGACGATGTCGTCTCTTCCATCATCGACGAAGAGCAAATAGCCGAGGTGCTGGCCCAGTGGACCGGCATCCCGGTGCAGAGCCTCACCGAAGAGGAGACTGCCAAGTTGTTGCGCATGGAGGAGGAGCTCCATAAGCGGATCGTCGGCCAGGACGAAGCCATCGAGGCCGTGAGTCGCTCGATTCGTCGCACCAGGGCCGGTCTGAAGGATCCCAAGCGTCCTGCCGGTTCGTTCATATTCCTGGGACCGTCGGGCGTCGGAAAGACCGAAACCGCGAAGGCGCTGGCCGAGTTCCTATTCGGAGATGACAACGCGCTCATCCAGTTGGACATGTCGGAGTACATGGAGAAGCACACGGTCAGCCGACTTGTCGGCTCACCTCCTGGCTACGTCGGTTACGACGAGGGGGGCCAGCTCACCGAAGCGGTGCGTCGTAAGCCTTTCAGCGTCGTCCTCTTCGATGAGATCGAGAAGGCCCATCCGGACGTCTTCAACACCTTGTTGCAGATTCTGGAGGATGGTCGGCTCACCGATTCCCAGGGCCGGGCGGTCGACTTCAAGAACACAGTCATCATCATGACGTCGAACCTCGGTACCCAGGATCTCAAGAAGGCTGCGATCGGATTCGCCGTCGAATCCGCGGAGATCTCCTACGAGAAGATCAAGGAGCGAGTCACCGACGCGCTCAAGAAACAGTTCCGTCCCGAGTTCCTCAACCGGATCGACGAGGTCATCGTCTTCCACGAACTCGCCATGGACGAGGTCAAGGCGATC
Source organism: Acidimicrobiia bacterium (assembly GCA_036477035.1). Lineage (GTDB taxonomy): Bacteria > Actinomycetota > Acidimicrobiia > Spongiisociales > UBA11373 > JACZWZ01. Next base: position 2,331 of record JAZGCP010000130.1, read on the forward strand.
GTCGACCTGATGCTGCTGCGGGTGCGGGATCAGCTCAAGTCGCAGGCCCTCGATCTGGTGCTTACCGAGGCTGCCAAGGCGATGCTTGCCGAGCAGGGTTACGACCCGACACTGGGGGCGCGGCCGTTGCGGCGTGCCATCCAGCGTCTGCTCGAGGACGAACTCTCCGAGAAGGTGCTTTTCGGAGAATTCTCGGCCAACACCACCATCGTGGTGGATATCGACCCCGACGAGGAGGACACTCTGACCTTCTCGGCGATCGAGACCCCGGACCACCCCGACGTCGAGTTGGCGGAGAGCGAGGGCTGATCGAGCACAGCTCGAATCAACCCGTACTTGATCTAATCGCCCATCCTGGTGCGTGACCCGTCTGCCCGATTCTCGGTTTGGC
>JAZGCP010000131.1:0-4137 GCA_036477035.1 Acidimicrobiia bacterium
ACTCGTCCATGCGTCCCGGATGGACGAATGGGGTCGATGCGTGGGTGGAGAGCTGTTGTTCGCTAGCTAGGTTATCTACAGTCAGCAGTTCAGAAGCAGGAGCGCGACGACCACGGGAAAGATCGACGTGAAGAGGGAAACGACCGTCGACGCCACGGTCGAGGAGCTCTGGCAGATCCTGTCGGGCGCGTTCACCGATGTGGGGACGTGGGCGAGCCTCGTGAACTGGTCAAAGCCGAATCCCCAGGCAACCGAGGTGCTTGACGGCCCCCCGACCGGCGGACGCATCTGCGACGTGCCGGGCTTCGGGCGGACCGATGAGCGCATCATCAGGTTTGACGTTGAGTCGCATACGATCGGCTACAACGTGACTGCCGAGAAGATCCCCGGCTTTGTGAGCAACCTGCAGAATATCTGGAACCTACGCGAGGCTGGCCCTGAAGCGGCGCGTGTGTCGTCCAACCTGACTGCGGACGTTCGCGGGATCCGCGGCGTCGTTATGGGACCGATGATGAAGTCGAAGTTCGGCAAGGCCGTTGACCGCTCCATCGAGGATCTCAGGGTCTACGCGGAGACGGGCGAGGTTTCAGAGCACAAGCGTCGTCGCCAGGAGAAGCTTGGGGCATAGGTGCCACGGTGACAGGGCCTGCACGGGCCGCAACCACCCCAGCCCGACCCCACTTGCTTGGTCAACTCACCCGCAACCTTTGCGAGAGATAACCGGCATTATCTAGCGGGTTAGACCGCTCGATATGTGCCGATCACGAGCGCTTGGCGAAGTGTGTGTTATCGCACATACCGGGTGCTCGGTGCGGCTCCGGGTCTTGAGGCGAGGCGTCTGAGCGCAACAACGTCCATTACTGCATCGCCGTAACGGGGAACCGGCCGCATCGCCAATGAGGGGTGTCGGTGACGGCCAATCGCCCACCGACGAACGGCATCACATCGGCGTGGGTTACAGGGTCGCTGAACCGGCTGTCAGTCTGAATCGCAGCGAGTCGCGGTGAGTGAAGGTTGGCCCCGGCGGGAGCGTCTCGCGATGGGCGGTCACGGACCGGTGAAGGTCTACTTCTCTGTGTACCAGACGGCAAGCGAAAGGTGCGACCAAGCGACGTTGGGGTGGGACAAGCCGTTTGTGTGCTCGATGACGAAATCCGGATGGTCGGCAAGCCAAGTATTCACATCCGCCTCAAGAGTGTCGAATCCTGTCTTCCGGTTGCGTGACTGCAGAGAAAACAGCTTCACCTTCACGATTGCCTCCTTCGCTTGGTGAGATTTACCCTAGTTCGCCGGACCCCTACCCGGCCGCAGCGGCACGTAGGAGTGCGATGAGGCAGCCACGACCGTCACTCCGGACCGCAGCGCGTCTATATGAAAAAAGGTTGGCCCCGGCGGGATATGTCCCGCGCTGTCGCACATGGTCGCGCTCTCGCCGGTCTCGTCAGTAGTTGAGCAGCGACACGATCCCAGTCGTAACCTATGGCTGACACGAGCCTGGCGCATCCAGAGCCGTTCCACGTCAACTTCGGAGTCCGAGTCCTGCGCAGCGCCGCACAGATCAACCACGGCCGGGAGCGATATCGAGCACACACAGGCGGGAGATATCCGGCATTATCGAGCGCCCCAGACAGGCGATTCAAGTGACCTGAAACCGCTCTATATGTGCTGTGGTCTCAGGTGTTGCATCCACACCCTGAGACCACACCGGATCTCGCGCATGTCACGCGACGAATGTGAGCTTTGGGTGTTGTGCGTTCTGTGCGGTTCGCGATCCGGCTCGGGCCTCTGGTCTACGTATCCGACCCCGGGCCCTTTCTTTCATTCTGGGGACACCCACTTGTCGGAGGACTAGTAGGTGTCAGCCGGTGCCGTTGAAGAGCTGGGACATTCCGAAGACGCCTGCGATGTAGTCCTCGATCGTCAGTTCGTCGAGGCCGGGAGGCATGGACCTGTCGACGGCGAGTGACGCCAGCCCGTGGGCCAGCGACCAGAAGTAGACCGCCACGTGCCGGGGATCAACCTCTGTGTAACCGCCCTCGGAGATGAGGTCACCGACCGCACCCATCAATACTGCCAGCGCGCTGTCGGCGCGGGCGTGGAGGTGCTCGTGTGACGGCGTGTCGATACCGGAGCGGAACATCACATCGAAGTAGGGCGTGCGATGGACCGCGAAGCGGACGTAGGCCGTCCCGACGGCGGCGAGACGGTCGAGTGCGGAGCCGCCGGTGGCGCTCTCGCGCGCTGTAGCCAGCTCGCCCCTCAGGATTTCGAAGCCGCGCTCGGCGAAGGCGGCGAGCATCCCTTCTTTGTCTTTGAAATGATGAGCCGGAGCCGAGTGCGACACTCCCGCTCGACGCGCGGCTTCCCGTAGGCTGACGTTGGCCGCGCCCTTCTCCTCGACGATCTCGCCGACTGCCGCCAGCAGGGCGTTGGGGAGGTCGCCGTGGTGATACACGGCCGAGTCTCGCGAAGCTGTCATCTCTTTCTCCACCGGAAGATTCTATCTTGACATTGTCTAGCACGTGGAATATGACTTGCCACTGTCTAGTTGACAGTGGCAAGATTCTAACGGTGTGAGGAGTTCTCGATGAAGGCGGAAACCAGCAAACAAGGCCGATTCGGGTGGATGGCAGGCCACCCGCTCATCGTGATCGGGATCGCCGTCCTCATCACGGCCATCCTGGCAGTCCCGTTCCTGACAATGGCGCCGACCTCAAACGCCTCCCAAGAGCCGGCCGGGCCGGTCTTCGATGCTCGCGATTCCGTCGAGGATCGCTTTGTCTCGGCGGTCTTCGACATTCCGGTGATCGTCGAGGCCCGGGCCGGCAACCTGCTTAGCCGCGAAAGTCTCATTGAGTTGCGGGACAACGCCGTCGCCCTACGGAGTGATCCCGAGCTGGGCTCCACGCTTCTCTCCTACTACGACCCGGTCACGGGAAGCGATGTCGTTGGCGTGCTCACGATCGCTGATTTGGTCGACTCCCGGCTTCCCGCTGGTCTCGACGGGGCCACCGATCCCGAGGTGGCTGCTGCGCTCAACTCGATCATCAACGAGGTGGGAGCCACATCCGATGTGCTCGGCCTCTCGGTGCAGACACGCTACGACGAGGCCACGGGACGGTGGATGGCTCCCGCGCTTCTCACAGCGATCCTCGCCGACAATGACGTTCTTGGTTTCACGGACAGCGGCGTCACCTTGGGCAGCGACACCGAGCCCGAGGAGTACGCCAGGGAGGCCGTGAACCTGCTCCGCGGCGAAGAGAGGACGCTGCAAGCCTGGGGGGTCGCTATCGACGTCAACCTGACCTCCCAGGAGCAGGGAGCTGCGGCGGGGCCGTTCATCGGGTTCACGATCCTCGCGGTGCTTATCATCGTCGGCATCGTCTTCCGCTCCTATTGGGCACTGGCGGTCACCGGTGGCGCCCTCGGCGCACTGATCGTGTGGCTGTACGGGATTAGCAACCTCATCGGCCTGGAGGATGACCTGATCCTGTCTCTCATCGTGCCGATTGCCATGATCTCGTTCGGCGTCGACTTCGCCTTCCACTCCCTGGGCCGCTACCGAGAGGAAAGTCGGGTCGGCTATCCGCCCCGGCGCGCCTTCGGCATCGGCATGACCGCCGTTATCGGCGCATTAGTGCTCGCCCTCGCCTCGGATACTGCAGCCTTCCTCGCCAACGCATCGAGTGGCATCGAATCGCTCATCCAGTTCGGCATCGCCACCAGCATTGCCCTGGTTGCAGCGTTCCTTCTCCTCGGCATAGTCACCCCCCTGGCTGTGGCCACCATCGAAGGACGGCTGGGCACTTCCCCGAACTCCCGGGCTCGCACGGCAGGGCGCATCGCCGGTCAGACCGGCGCCGGGCTGCTGGCAATGATCACCGTGCTGCTGATGGTGTACCTGTCGCCACCGGTCGGAGTCGCCGCCCTCGGTGCTTATCTGGTGGTCGCCCTCATCGTCCCAGCAATGCTGTCTCGACAACACCCGGCGCACACCTCAGCTGCCAGTCAAGGCGCAGGACGTGTGGCTGTGCTTCTCGGGAAGGTCACCGCCTGGCTGGCCGCCAAGCGGGCAATCGTCCTTCCTCTGGCCGGAGCCATCACCATCGCCGCCTCGTTCCTGGCGGTACAGGTCCC
>JAZGCP010000132.1:0-3811 GCA_036477035.1 Acidimicrobiia bacterium
TCGCGCACATACGCCAGGCCGTCGTCGAGGAGTACGAAGACATCCGGCGCAATCTCTTCGCAAAGACCGTCCCCGGTGCAGAGGTCCTGATCGATCCAAACCTTCATGGTGAAAACACTCCGATGGCGTCCGTCAGATCGCGAGTGTACCGAGGCCGTCGCCCGACTCAAGGCAGGTGACCGAACCCAGGACGGGGTCAGGCGTATACTTCGCTCCCGGACCGGGGAGACCCGGTCCACGGTTGTCTGGGCCAGAGGTGATTAGCTCATGGGAGCAACTAACAACGAGGAGCTCCAGAGCACGATCAAGATCCTCGAAGAGGAGATTGCGGTTCTACGTCGCCGCCTCCAGGACGCTCCCAGGAGAGTCCGTGTGCTCGAGGAAAGATTGCTAGAAGCCAAAGGACGGCTTACCCAGGCAGTCTCTCAGAACGAAAAGCTGTCGGTCGCTCTCGAAGAGACACGCGACCAGCTGGCCATACTCCGCGATGAAGTCGAGAAGCTGACCGCGCCTCCCAATGCCTTTGGGATAGTCCAGGGGACCAACACCGATGGCACCCTCGATGTCATCACCGGTGGCCGCAAGCTGCGGGTGAACGTCGAGCCTTCGATCGAGATCAAACAGCTCGAGCAGGGTCAAGAGGTGCTTCTGAATGAAGCGATGAACGTCATCGACGCCCGCGATTTCGATCCCACCGGCGAGGTGGCGACCGTCAAGGAGATCCTCGACGACACCCGGATCATCATCCTCGGTCGGGCCGACGAGGAGCGTGTGGTCGAACGGTCCGGTCCCATGCGAGAGACGTTCATCAGGGTCGGCGACTACGTGCGCATCGACTCGCGCACCGGACTGGTCCATGAGCGGCTCATCCGTCCCGAGGTCGCAGAACTGATCCTGGAGGAGGTCCCCGACATCCGCTACGAGGACATCGGCGGACTCGGGGGGCAGATAGAGACCATTCGCGACGCCGTCGAACTCCCTTACGTTCACAAGAGCCTGTTCGACGACTACGGGCTGGCTGCCCCCAAGGGGGTCCTTCTCTACGGACCGCCGGGATGCGGCAAGACGCTCATCGCCAAGGCCGTGGCCAACTCGCTGGCGAGCGCGGTGGCAGACCAGACGGGCCGCGAAGACGCTCGGTCGTATTTTCTGAACATCAAGGGTCCCGAATTGCTCAACAAATATGTCGGAGAGACCGAGCGTCAGATCCGGTTGATCTTCTCCAGAGCGAAAGAGAAGTCGGACGAGGGCGTCCCGGTCATAGTGTTCTTCGATGAAATGGATTCCCTCTTCAGGACACGGGGTTCGGGGATCTCGTCCGATGTCGAGTCGACCATCGTGCCTCAACTCCTCTCCGAACTCGATGGCGTCGAGGCCCTGAAGAACGTAATCGTCATCGGGGCCTCGAATCGAGAGGACCTCATCGATCCCGCCATCCTCCGTCCCGGACGCCTCGACGTCAAGATCAAGATCGAGCGCCCCAACGCCGAGGCAGCACACGCGATCTATCGGATCTATCTGCAGGGCGAACTTCCGCTCGATGAGTCTGAACTCGCCCGCCATGGAGGAGACCGCCCCGCTCTAGTCGAAGAGTTGATCGAATCGGTCGTCGCCGACATGTACAGCGAGGCGGAGCACAACCGCTTTCTCGAGGTCACCTACGCCAACGGCGACAAAGAGGTTTTGTACTTCAAGGATTTCGCCTCCGGAGCGATGATCGAAAACGTGGTACGGCGGGCCAAGAAGGGGGCAATCAAGCGTGAGATCGCCGAAGGCACTCGAGGCGTACGTGGTGAGGATCTCCTGGCTGCGATCAAGCAGGAGTTCCGCGAACACGAGGATCTCCCCAACACGACGAATCCGGATGACTGGGCTCGCATCTCCGGGAAGAAGGGCGAGCGCATCGTGTACGTCCGCACCCTCATCGAAGGGGATGGAGACAGTCGCAGCATCGAAGCGATGACCACCGGCCAATACCTGTGACCGAGCGCATCGCCGGCGCCGTGCTCGGGACGGAAACCGAGTTCGGTATCACCATCAACGGTCAAGCGGACTTCAACCCGGTTCTGGCGTCGAGCCTGGTCATCAACTCATATTCCGGAAGCCGCGCCCGTATCCAATGGTCCTCGGAGGAAGAGAGTCCGGGGCGAGACGCCAGGGGGTTCGGGTACGAGCCGCCGCCGATGGCCGACTTCGAATCGGGCCTGGTCAATGTGGTGCTGGCCAACGGCGCCCGACTCTATGTTGATCATGCTCACCCCGAATACTCGACGCCCGAATGCACCGACCCTCTCGAGGCAGCGCTGCACGACAAAGCCGGCGAGTACGTCTTGGAGCAGGCCGCCCGCGCCGTCCGCGCTTTGCTCCCCGCCGGTGAGAGGTTGTTCATCCACAAGAACAACTCGGATGGCAAGGGGAACTCATACGGGGCGCATGAGAACTACTTGGTGGCGCGGTCGGTGCCTTTCGGGGAGCTGGTTAGGCATCTGACCCCATTCTTTGTCAGCCGTCAGATCGTGACCGGCTCGGGCAAGATCGGGTCCGAAAACGGACGACCCGCCGTCGACTTTCAGATCTCGCAGCGCGCCGATTTTTTCGAAGAGGAGGTCGGACTCGAGACGACTCTGAAGCGCCCCATCATCAATACCCGCGATGAACCACATGCCGATCCGACGAAGTACCGCCGACTCCACGTCATCATCGGCGACGCCAATCTCAGCGAAACGCAGATCTTCTTGAAATTGGCGACTACTCGGCTGGTATTGGAGGCGATCGAAGCCGGCACGATCGGCGATCCCATCGTGCTGACGGACCCCGTGGAGAGCGTCTGGCGAGTCAGCCACGACCCGACGCTGCGAACGACCGTCCGACTGGCGGATGGCTCCCGTATGTCGGCGCTCGACCTTCAGTGGCATTATCTGGAGGCGATCTCCAAGCATGCCGAAATGGAAGGTGTGTCCGACATCGATCAGCGGGCTATCACCGAGTGGGAGCAGGTGCTGGAGTTATTGGAGGCTGATCCCCGCTCCCTAGCCGACCGGCTCGATTGGGCGGCGAAACTCGACCTCTTGGAGCATTACCGCGAACGCGACCGTCTGGAATGGTCCGATCCGAAACTCCGCCTGCTCGATCTGCAATATCACGATGTCGACCAAGACAAAGGTCTCTATCACCGCCTGATCACCTCGAACCGCATGAGGCGACTCTTCACCGACACCCAAATCGCGCTGGCGGCGACGGCTCCGCCGGAGTCGTCGCGCGCCTATTTCCGGGGCCGCTGCGTGGAGAAGTTTGCCGAGTCTATAGTCGCCGCCAACTGGGATTCACTGATATTCGACATCGGCGAAGACACGCTGAAACGGGTGCCTATGATGGAACCCCGACGCGGCACCCGTTCGATGGTTGCAGAACTAATCGACAATTCCGACACCGCCGCCGACCTCGTCCAGGCCCTCGGAGGATCTGATGGCTGAGCAAGAGCACAAACAGAACCGCCGGGCCGACTCGCGCGAAGAGGTCGAAGAGGCTGAAGGCGCCGCGGCACCGGCCGCCGAAGAACTCGCCGAAAAAATCGATGACCTGCTCGACGAGATCGACAGTGTCCTCGAAGAAAACGCCGAGGAGTTCGTGAAGAACTACGTGCAAAAGGGCGGCGAGTGATTCCCGAGTTGGGAGACCGACTGCCGCTGGAGGCGACGACCCCCGCCGAGAGCTTCTCTGCGCTGCTGCGCAGCCGGGGGGTGGAGCCCCGCTGGGATGTCGTCGCCGGTACCGACGGAATCGATCCGCCATCGGCGACCACTGTCATTGC
>JAZGCP010000133.1:0-2214 GCA_036477035.1 Acidimicrobiia bacterium
TGCTGCGGTGGTTGATCCCGAGATTCCGGTTCTGACCATCGGCGACCTTGGGGTTCTGCGCGATGTCATCGTTGCCGAGGATGGTGCGGTTACCGTCACCATCACTCCGACGTATTCGGGGTGCCCGGCGCTCGGGGTGATCGCAGAAGACATCGTCACGGTGCTGAAGGCCGCCGGTTATGACCGGGTCGCGGTCAACACCGTGTTCAGCCCGGCATGGACGACCGACTGGATGAGCGACGACGCCCGGCACAGGCTGAACGAATACGGCATCGCACCCCCGGGGCCGGCCGGAACAGATGCGGAGCCGGTGGTGTGCCCGCAGTGCGCGGCGACAGAGACGACGCTGGTGTCACCGTTCGGGTCGACCGCCTGCAAGGCCCTGATGGTGTGTAGCGAATGCAGCGAGCCGTTCGACCACTTCAAAGCAATATGAGGAGAGTGTTGCCAGTTCCCAGTTACCAGTTGTCAGTGCCGAGTTGTCAGCCGGAAGTCGCCACGATCCGTATCAGCGCCTTTCCTTTTTTCCTGGGAACTGGTAACCGGCATCTGGTAACTCGTAATGGCTGCTGAGTTCCACACTCTCGAGGTCGGTTCCGTTGACCGGCTGACCGACGCCTCGGTGGCGATCCGGTTTGCAGTGCCATCGGAGTTGCGCGACGCCTACCGCTTCGTTCCCGGTCAGCACGTCATCGTGCGCGGTGTGGTCGGTGGCGAGGACGTGCGACGCAGTTACTCGATTTGCACCAGCGCCAACTCGGGTGAGCTCCGGGTCGCCGTCAAACGACTCGCCGGTGGCGCGTTCTCGACCTTCGCCAACACAGAGTTGACAGCCGGTGACCGGCTCGACGTCACCTTGCCCGTCGGTGACTTCACCATCACTACCGCACCGGGACATGCCAGGCGCTATCTGGCGATCGCCGCCGGCAGCGGGATCACGCCAATCATGTCGATGATCGCCACCGTTCTGGAGGATGAGCCGAAGAGCCAGTTCACACTCGTCTTCGGCAACCGCGACTCGATGTCGGTCATGTTCCTCGACGAGCTCGGCGCTCTCAAGGATCGTTACCCGAGCCGCCTTGTGCTCATGCATGTCCTCAGCCGAGAGACGAACGCCATCCCTCTGTACGACGGGCGCATCGACGTCGCCAAGCTGGACGAGTTGTTCTCCACCGTCATCGACGCCGATTCGATTGATGGTTGGTACCTGTGCGGGCCGTCCGGCATGGTGGAGGCGGCGCGTAAGGCGCTGGCAGCGAGGGGAGTGGACGAGGCCGACATCCACGACGAGCTTTTCTATGCAGGTGACGAGGTCCGCGCCGAAATTCCGGCCGACGATCCAGAAGGGTCGACGGTGCGATTCACTCTCAACGGAAGAACGTCGACGCTGGTAATCGACCCCGATGGATTGCCGATCCTCGATCATGCTCTCTCCGCTCGCCCCGACGCTCCCTTCTCGTGCCGAAGCGGCGCCTGCGCTTCATGTCGGGCTGTGGTGACAGAAGGTGAGGTGCGGATGGATCGGAACTGGGCGCTCAGCGACAGCGAGGTCGCTACCGGGCAGGTCCTCACCTGTCAGTCGCACCCGGTGTCGGAGACCGTCGAACTCACCTACGACCTATGAACACCAGAGAAGACGTCGTCGTCGCTGCCGGTCGACTCTTCGCCGAGCGCGGCTATCACGGCACCTCGATGCGCGACCTCGGCAACGAGCTTGGCCTGCTCGGATCGTCGCTGTACTCACATGTCGACGGCAAGCAGGCGCTGCTTGTCGAGGTGGTCAACCGGGGGGCCCGATTCTTCCAAGACGCCGCCGATACGGCATTGGCCAGCGGCGGTACCGCTCCGGATCGCCTGCGTGCTCTCATCGCTGGGCACGTCGGTGTGGTGCTCGATCATCGCTCGGAAGTGCGGACCTACCTCAACGAAGCAGCAGCGCTCGACGACGACCGGCGAGCCGCCGTCATCGCGGCTCGTGACCACTATGAAGCCTCGTTCCGGGCGGTGCTCGAGGAAGGCTGCGCCGACGGGTCGTTCCGATCCGATGTCGATGTCGTGATCAGCTCCATCTTCGTCCTCTCCATTCTCAACGCCATTGAGCGGTGGTATCGCCTGTCCGGTCGCATCGACCGGGGCGCTCTCGTTGATGCCACCTACGGCTTCGTGATCGAAGGGGTCACCTGAGAGCCTCAGGTCCTTCTCCTCGGAATCTCT
>JAZGCP010000134.1:0-5871 GCA_036477035.1 Acidimicrobiia bacterium
GAGAGAAAGGTGCCGAAGGCCTCATCCGCCTCTAAGACGAAGAGTTCCTCCTCACCGAGATGCGAGTTGGTGTTGAGGTCGATGAGACGGCCGCCGACCATGAAGCTCGGATCCCGTCCGAGCGCTCGCAGCGCGGTCACTGCCATTGCGGTGCTGGTCGTCTTGCCGTGAGTTCCGGTCACACCGATTGTTCCCAGGCGGTCGGTGATCGCAGCCAATAGCCGGGGGCGCGCCCAGACCTCGATGCCGGCCTCGCGGGCGGCGACCATCTCGGGGTCTCGATCCGGGACGGCCGACGATGCCACGATCAGATCGGCCTTGACCACGACATCGGGGCGATGCCCCACCCAGGTGTCGGCACCTGCTCGCTCGAGCGAAGTCAGCATCGTGCCCGGCTTGAGATCGGAGCCCGTTACGTGATGGCCACACTGAACGAGCAGTTTGGCCAAGCCCGACATTCCCGATCCCCCGGCCCCGATGACATGTACCCGCTGGTACGGCACCAAATCAGGCATCGGCCACCTCGATCAAGTGATCAGCGATGATGCGGGCCGCGTTCGGGAGAGCGATCGAGCCGGCTGCTCGGCTCATGGCGGCCAGACCCCGATCGTTGCCAACCAGAGCGGCGATCGTTGCCGGAAGTGATCCGATGTTTCCTTCGATGACCACTTCGGCGCCCCCGACGCTGCTCAGCGCCTGAGCGTTGAACGCCTGACCGACCCTCGCCAGCGGAACGAGGACAGACGGCGAGGACGTAGCCGCCAATTCGCTCACGGTCATGGCACCCGCCCGGCACAAGATCAGGTCCGCTGCTGCGTAGAAGAGTTCCATGCGAGGCTCGTAGGGAAGGCATACCCACGGTAGCGACGACCTGGCGGCTCGGTGCTTCGTCTGCTCGAACGCGGCGCTTCCCGTCAGATGAATGATCGACCCGATGCCGTCGGCCGACTGGACGATTCTGTCAACGGCCTCGTTGAGCACCCGGGCACCCTGGGAACCGCCCAAGATCCCCAGCACGGGTGCAGCGACCTCGACCTCGTAGTTACGCCGTGCCACTTCACGAAGGGCACGACGATCGAAGACGGCGATCTGGCTGCGGAGCGGATTACCGACCAACTGTGAGCGGGGAAGATCCTCTGCCTTGCCGGGCAACCCCAGAAACGTCTTTACCGCCCTTCTGGCGGCGAACCGCGCCGCAATCCCCGGATGGGCATTCTGTTCTTGCAGCACGAACGGAAGGCCAGCCCGTCGTGCAGCCATTGCAGCCGGGACGGTGACATAGCCCGACATACCGAGCACCACTCTGCCGCCGAATCGGCGAATCTCATGGGACATGGTGGCGGCTGTTCGCCTCAGAACCGCCGGAATCTTGAGATTCTCGGGCGACAACGAGCGGCGGAGTCGAGTCAATTCGAATCCGGCGAATCGGTATCCGGCGCGCGGCACTGCTTCGGCCTCGAACCGCTCCCCTCCGATGAAGAGAATGTCGCCACGATCAACCCCCCGCTCGGTGAGCGCCTCGGCCACCGCCAGGGCCGGAATGACGTGCCCGCCGGTCCCGGCAGCGGCGATGACGTAGGTCACCTGGTAGTGACCGCGATGTCGGGCTGATGCCTGGCGATGCTCACCAGTACTCCGACGCCGATCATCGACATGACCAGTGCAGTACCGCCGAACGAGACGAACGGAAGAGGAACTCCCGTGATCGGCAGAATCCCGGTCACCCCTCCAATGTTGACGATCGCCTGTGTGGCGATCCATGTCGTGATGCCGATCGCCAGCAGACGTCCGAACCGATCGGCGGCGCGGTGAGCGATAACGGTTCCGGCGACGGTCAAGAGCACGAAAAGGAATACGACGGCCAGCGATCCTGCCAACCCGGTTTCTTCGCCGAGGATCGAGAACACGAAGTCGGTATGGGCATTAGGCAAGAAGGACCACCTCGCCCGGCTTTGACCCAAACCGATTCCCCACAGCCCTCCAGTCCCCAGGGCGACCAGACTCTGGACGGCCTGATACGAAGAACCGAGCGGATCCGACTGAAGGTCGAGGAATGCAGTGACGCGGGCCCACCGGTAGGGCGACACCAGTGCCGCCAGCACCGCGGCGCTACCACCCAGCAGAGCGCTACCGAGGATGTACGGGAACGGAGCGGCACTGGCGACGAGCACGGCAAACGCCCCGGCCGCCACCAAGAGAGTGGTGCCCAGGTCGGGCTGAACTATCACCAGGGACGCGACCACTCCCACCGATCCGGCGACCGGCCAAAAGAAGTCCCGGATCCGATTCATCGAATTCTCGCGGCGCGAAACGATGGTGGCCAGGAACAGAATCGTGGTCAGCTTGGCGATCTCTGACGGCTGGATGGTGATCGATCCGATTTGGAGCCACCGCTGGGCCCCGTTCGAACGCACCCCCACGAACAGGACCGCCAGGAGCAGGCCAACCGTGGCCAAGAAGAGCGGAAACGCCATCTTTCGCCACCATCGCAGCGGTATCACCGCAGCAATTATCAGGCTGGCGAGCCCCAGGCCGAGCCAGACGATCTGACGCTTGAAGTAGAAGAGACCGTCGCCGGTCTCACGCAACCCGAGCACGGAAGACGCCGAGAGAATGGAACCGAGGCCCACCACCAGCAACAACCCGACCGGCACCAGAAGAAACCCGATCGCCCTGGAGTGGCTTCGGGCCCGGCGATGCGCTTCTCGCACCGCCGCCCGGGTTATCGGCATCGCCATGACACGGCTCGCCATCAGGCACCCACCTTCTGGCGAACCGCAGCCGCAAAGATGTCGCCGCGTTCGCCGTATGAAGCGAACATGTCAAAGCTGGCGCAGCCCGGCGCCAACAGGACGACGTCTCCCGGACCCGAGAGCGAGATCGCCCGGTCGACTGCCTCGCCCATGGTGGCGGCACCTACCGCATCCCGGCGCTCCGACAGGAGGTCCTCGGCGCTCTCGCCGATGGCGACCAGACCTGTGACCGACTCCGCTCTCGCCAGGGGACGAATGTCGAGTCCTTTCGCCCGGCCGCCGGCGATGAGGACGACCGACGAATACGCACCGATGGCCGCCAGAGCGGCATGCGGGTTCGTGGCCTTCGAGTCGTCGATAAAGGTCACGCCGCCGACCTGCGCCACCACCTCGCGTCGGTGCCTCCCCGGCTGGTAAGCCACGGCCGCTGCCGCGATTCCCTCAGCCGTTGCCCCGAGGGCTCGTGCCGCCTCAGCGGCAACTGCCAGATCGACCAGCATCACGGAGTCCGTGCGCTCCAGATCGCCGAGAGAGACCGTTGCGCCCGCGAGATACATGGTCGATCCCTCGGGTCCCGAATCGCTTTGGCGCTCGAGCCCGGTCACACCCACGCGGCTCGCCGACGCCGACGCCACCAACCCAACCGCACCGGGATCTGCCGCGTCGAAGACCAGGAGTTCATCCTGGCCCATGTTTTCGAAGATTCGACTCTTGGCCTCTCCATAGGCCGCTACGTCCGGGTGCCAGTCGAGATGGTCGGGAGCAAAGTTGACGATGGCGGCGGCGACGGGTCGGAAGGTGTCGATGAAGCGCAACTGGAACGATGACGCCTCCACCACCAAAACCTCGTGGTCTGCGGCGCCTTGGCCGGTGATCGGCTCACCGATGTTGCCGACTGCGGCGGCGTCGACGCCCGATTCGAGCAGCATCGCAGCAGTCAACTCCGTGACCGTCGTTTTGCCGTTGGTGCCGGTGATTGCCACAACCGGGACCCCGCCCAGGCCGCGATACCCCAGCTCCAGTTCGCTCCACACCGGAATACCAGACGACAGCACATCCGCCATGACTTGCGACGTCTCCGGCACGCCCGGCGACGGCACCACCAGATCGACTCCGATAAGGAAGCTGGGATCCCAGTCGCCCGTGTGAACCTCGTCGGCCTCGATCCCCACCGCGGCCTCGGGTCGTCGGTCGTATGCGGCCACCCGCTCACCCTGTTCCCTCAGGGAATCGAGCGCCGCCTTGCCGCTGACTGCCAGTCCAATGACGAGAGCCGTCATCCAACGCCCCCTCCGGTGATGAAGTCTCCGTAGAAGAGTCCGAGCCCGAAAGCCACGGACAACGCCGCCAGGATCCAGAACCGCACGATGACCGTCGTCTCGGGCCACCCCTTGAGTTCGAAGTGGTGATGGATCGGAGCCATCTTGAAGACTCGTCTACCCCAACCGCGGAAAGCGACGACCTGGATGATCACCGAAACGGTCTCCAACACATACAGACCGCCGAGCACGATGAGCAGCAGGTGCGTATTGGTCAGCAGCGCCAGCGCGGCCATCGCACCGCCGAGCGCCTGCGAACCGGTATCGCCCATGAAAATTCGCGCCGGTGGAGCATTCCACCACAGAAAGCCCAATGTCGCCCCGGTGAGAGCGGCACTCATTACCGCCAACTCCAGCGTTCCAAGATTGGCATAGAACTCGGGGTGTCTGAATTGCCAAAACGAGATGATGACGATCGCGCCGAACACCAGGCCCGCCGATCCCGACGCCAGGCCGTCGAGACCATCCGCAAGATTCACCGCGTTGGCTGTCGCCACCAACATGATCAACACCCAGAAGACGTAAAAGCCGCCCAAGTCGAATCCGAGAGGCCGGGTGAACGACAACTCGGTCTCGACGCCATACCCGATCGAGCCCCAGGCAAACATCGCCGCGATCGCCACCTGTCCTGCGAGCTTCCAGCGTTTCTTGAGGCCGAGGTTGCGGGCTCTCGTCAGCTTGGACAGGTCATCGAGGAATCCGATGAAGCCCATCCCCACAAAGGCCAGCAGCACCAGCAATCCGGGAACCAGGAACTCACGGAATCCGAACTGCCAGGCGCCCGCGGGGCTGCGCGGATCGAAGTGGCCGAACAGCCACCCGGCCAGAACGCCCACAATGATGACCAGCCCACCCATCGTCGGAGTTCCTCGCTTGTGATCGTGATCGACCTCGTCCTGAATGAACTGACCTATCGATCGATCGCTCAGGAAACGGATGGCCAGAGGTGTGAGGGTGATCGTCACGATGAAGGAGGCAGCTGCGGCCGCCAGCATCGCGATCATGCCGAGTCTCCCTGCAGCCCGGTGACGACACTTTCCAAACCGGCGGCTCGGGAAGCCTTGACCAAGACGACGTCGCCGGGAACGATCGTGGCACGCAACAGCTCGATTGCAGCCGCCACATCGGCAACCGACTCTGCCATGTCGCCTGCCCCGTCTGCGAATCCGGGATCATCGCCCACAGCCACCACCGAGAATCCGAGAGAGGCGGCCAGAGCGCCCGCGGCACGGTGGGCCTCTGCTTCGAAGTCGCCCAATTCGTGCATTCTGCCGAGTACCGCGAGGTGGCGTCCGGGTATGGCCGCAACGGTCTCCAGCGCGGCAGCCATCGAATCCGGATTGGCGTTGTAGGCGTCGTTGATGACGACGATCTGACCGGCACCCCACCGCCTGGTGACAACCTCCATCCGCCAGGGAGAAACCGACGCAGTCTCCAGTCGGTCGGCAGCCTCACTAAAGGGTCGACCGATTGCGACGGCGGCTGCGACCGCGGCGGCCGCATTCACCGCTTGGTATCGGCCGGGCAGCGGCATCCGGATCGCCACTAACTCGTCCCGAAAGCGAAGGTTGAAGCTTGCTCGACCGGTGTCGTCGATCTCGACACTCACGGCATCGACGTCCGCGTCGGATTCCTCTCCGAACGTCAAAACGGGACCGGTGGTCCGCACCAGGAGCCGTTCTTCTGCGGCCGGCAGTATTGCTACGCCGTCGGGACCCAGCGCGGATACCAGCTCCCACTTGGCGTCGATTACGCCTTCGATCGATCCGAACATCTCCAAATGGGCATGCCCGACGTTG
>JAZGCP010000135.1:0-2410 GCA_036477035.1 Acidimicrobiia bacterium
TCGTCGGCGCGTTGGTGGATTCCTCTCAGCGACACCATCCGCAGCTGACCGACCGGTGTCTCGTTGAGGTAGGTGGGGACGTTCTCATGGCGGGCCCATTTGCGTAGCGTCGAGATGGGGATCCCGGTGAGCTCGGTCGCCTCCCGCAGCGTCAGCCAGTCGGGGTCGTCCCTGCCGACAACCGGATACGACCGCTCACTCGAACCCGCGGTGGGCTTTGAGGAGCGAAGTGCCTCGGTCTCCCAGAGGAAGGCGGAATCGCTGTCTGCCATGGCCCGGATCATACGGGGACGCCCCTAGGATGGCGGCCGAGGAGGCCTATCGGAGCAGATGACATCTTCCAGAGCCCAAGGCATGCCGTCGGAAGAGGAGGTGCGTTCCCTGGTCGAGCGGATTGTCGATGGTGTTGTCGACAGCGACCACCAGGCACCTGAGGTTTCCACCCCTCGAGACGATGCCGTGGCGTCTGGCCCGGATCTCCACGGCAAGATCGCTGTCGGCGCCGATCACGGTGGTTATCCGCTCAAGGAACGTATCGCCTTCAGACTGAAGGAAGCCGGATGGGATGTCTTGGACTGTGGAACCCATTCCCAGGAGTCGGTTGACTACCCGGATTATGCGCTGGCTGTGGCACAGAAGGTGGCAGATGGCGACTGTCGTTGGGGGATCATGATCGATGGCGCCGGGATTGGCTCAGCCATGGTGGCGAACAAGGTGCCCGGAGTCCGCGCCGCCCTTTGCTACGACGTCTCGTCGGCCCGAAACAGCCGTGAGCACAACCATTCCAACGTCCTCACGCTCGGCGCCGGGCTGATCGGAGACGGCTTGGCATGGCAGATCGTGGAGGAATGGCTATCCACCGAATGGTCGGGGGGTCGTCATGCCCGTCGGGTTGCCATGATCGACGCGCTGGATCGACAATACTCCGGACCCGAATGAAGAAGTCGTGTCATGAATCGTGAGGCCCTGGTCGAGGCCATCACCCGAGAAGTCCTCTCTGCGCTCTCCACCCGGTTCGATATGGCCGAGACGGGAGAGAAGGTTCGCGAGGTTGTCGCCAATGGGGCCGACCGGGTCGCATTTCATGGTGAAGCAGCGGATGTCCCCCTTGACGTTGCGCAGTACATCGACCACACCCTCCTGGTGGCCGACGCAACAGCTGACGACATCGACATGCTCTGCTCCGAGGCCGAGCAGTACGGTTTCGCCTCGGTGTGCATCAATCCCACGTGGGTGAAACGGGCGGCGAACAACCTGCGAGGTACGAAGGTGCCGGTGTGCACGGTCATCGGCTTTCCACTGGGTGCGACCACGACCGACATCAAGGCCACCGAGACACGCAAGGCTCTCCGCGACGGCGCCCGTGAGATCGACATGGTCATTAACGTCGGGGCCCTCAAGTCGGGTGACCACGAACTGGTGTACAACGACATCGTCAAGGTGGTGGACGCGGCTCATGAGACCGGGGCGATATGCAAGGTCATTCTGGAGACTGCGTTGCTCACCGATGAGGAAAAAGTGATTGCCTCGGCGTTGGCGAAGAGGGCCAAGGCCGACTTCGTGAAGACTTCGACCGGATTCGGCCCGGGAGGGGCAACGGTCTACGACGTCGCCCTGATGCGGGAGACGGTCGGACCGGACATGGGTGTCAAGGCGTCAGGCGGTGTCAGAACTGCCGACGACCTGGAAGACATGATTGCCGCCGGCGCCACCAGGATCGGTGCGTCCGCGGGAGTGCAGATTGTCGGCGGATCAGACGGAGGAGATAGTGACGAACGGTATTGAGCTCAGGTCCTATGCGTTCCTGGACAGCCTGCAACCGCAATACGCGGCATTCTTGGGAACCGTTGCGCAAGGCTTTCTCCCCCTGGCGGGGGACGCCTCGCTTTGGGTGGAGGTCGCGCCCGGAATCGAGATCAACCGTCTCACGGACGTTGCCCTCAAGGCAACCGGCGTCAAGCCGGGTCTTCAGGTCATTGAGCGCTTTTTCGGCGTTCTCGAGGTCCATTCGCCGGACCAAGCAGAAGTTCGGGCCGCAGGCGAGGCCATCCTCGAAGGCATCGGGCACTCCGAAGACGATCGGATGAAGCCAAACATCATCAGTTCACAGATCATTCGGCGCATCGATGACTATCACGCCCAGCTCATCAACAGGACGAGACACGGAGAGATGATCATCCCAGGACAGACCCTCTATGTCCTCGAGTGTGAACCGGCGGCCTACGCCTCGCTGGCTGCCAACGAAGCGGAGAAGTCTGCCGAGATAAACGTGCTCGAAGTCCGAAGCTTCGGGTCGATGGGTCGCGTCTACCTTGGGGGCGAGGAGCAAGACATCGATGTGGGATGGCAGGCGGCTGTGTCCGCATTGGAAGGTCTGACGGGAAGAGACCCGGGATGATCAGAGTGACAA
>JAZGCP010000136.1:0-2688 GCA_036477035.1 Acidimicrobiia bacterium
GCTCCCTGTTGGCAAGGGTTGTTTTGACGTTTGTGCAAATTGGTCGGGTGCAGTCATGTGTCCGGCCTGTTGATGCGGCATACGTGGCCGCTGGCCCTAATGCGATTCGCGGATCGGGTCCCAATCATAAGCGCGCGCTGGTGAAGCGCCCTGACCCAAACGGGTTTTCCCGACCCCCGGTTCGACCGATTTTGCATTACGTCACGTTCACCCCGCCAAATTTTTCTCCTCCTATGTCGCAACTTCACTCATGGGCGGCTCTCCTTCACGTAGTTCATAAATAGCAACTGCATTTTGGCACATCGCGATGCCGCTGGTGGGAGCCGTCCACCGCATCATAAGCGGACATTAATCGTACCCTCCGGTTATGTCCGCTTTCGGGGGTAAAGCAGACATAGCTGGCGGCATCAATAAATGTCTGCTCATAGCCATTAACGGACCTAACGGTCGCGGAGGTAGCGTTGCGCTCGCCAACCCGCCCGGTGCTGGATATCATCGTTCCATGTCGGATAACGACCAGCACAGTGGCATCTTTGACGGAACGGATGCGATCATCGCGTCGTTCTTCGGCTTACGCGACGACCAGCACCTCAAACAACAATCAGTCAGCCGAGGTCTGGACGATCCCGGCAATGTCGATGGAGGCTTCCTGGCGTTGGTCTCCAGTCTGTATGGTCGGATCGAGTCCAACCATACCAGCCGCCTGCCGTCGCGCGAGAACTGGCGATCCAAACGAGTGACGACCCTCAGTGATCACAACAAGAGCCCCGAGGTCCTCCTGGAACGCGCGGTCGCGATGCTGGGTGAGGCCGGGACGATGCCGGACTGGCTGAACCAGGTTCCCGTCGCCTCCGGCCTCATCAATGATCGGTTCGACAAGCGAGCGGCACTCGATCTGGTGAAACTCGAGGACGACGTGGCCCGGTTTGTCGAGCTCAAGTGGGAGAGTGACACCCCGGCGTACGCCGCCTTCGAGGTCCTGCGCTACGGCCTCGTCTACCTGTTCTCCCGCGTGAATGTGGTGGAGTTCGGCTACGCGGACCGGCGGATGATGCGCGTCGGCCGCGTTGACCTCCAGGTTCTGGCACCGACTGTCTTCTTCGATAAACACGACCTCGGGTGGCTTGAGCGGGGCCTCGATCATGCGGTGGACGACATCTCCCGCCAGAAGACATCGGATCAACTCTCGATGGGGTTCGAATTCCTCGCCCTCCCGCCCGAGTTTGAACTGCCGTTCCGCGATGGCGCGGAGGTTAGGGCCACATGTGAGGCCGAACCACCCGCCGAAAGCGCGCGTCGGGTGTGCGACGCTTTCGACAACCTCTCTCCCGTATGGCCCGCCAAAAAGGATTCACCCGCGTGAGGCTCTGCGTCCACCGGGGCACCTCGGAGATCGGGGGGAACTGCATCGAGGTCGAGGCGGCGGGGAAGTCGATCCTGCTGGACCTTGGCATGCCGCTCATGGGTGACGTTTCTCCCGAAAGTGCCATGCCGCCAGTGCCGGGATTGACGGACGGCACCAACCCGGACTTGCTCGCCATCGTGATCTCCCACCCCCACGCCGATCACTACGGGCTGGCTTCGAAGGCGCATCCGAGTATCCCGGTCCACATCGGCGAGGAGGCGCACAAGTTGCTTCGGGCGGCCGTCGCCTTCACGCCGTTCGGCATCGAGTTCCCCAACGCGGTCCACTACCGCCACGCCCGGTCATTCGAGATCGGGCCGTTCCGCCTGACCCCTTATCTCGTCGACCACTCCGCCTTCGACGCCTACTCGCTGCTGATCGAGGCAGATGGCAGGCGCGTGTTCTACTCGGGCGACCTCCGGGGCCACGGCTGGAAGTCCCGGCGCTTCGACGATCTGGTGACCGACGGCCCCGAGAACGTCGATCTGATGCTCTTGGAGGGAACGACGATTGGCAGGGATGCCAACCACCGGTCGGAGACGGAAGCCGAACTGGTCGAGCGGATCGCCGTGAGCATCACGGAGACACGAGGGATGGTGCTTACCGCCTTCGCCGGTCAGAACATCGACCGCTTCGTCACCTTCTTCAAGGCTGCACGCCGCGCTCGCCGACACTTCGTGGTTGACCTCTATCTCGCCCATCTCCTTCGCGCACTTGGACGCAAGTCGCTTCCCGACCCGACGAGCGGTGCGCTGCGCGTGTACCTGCCCCGATGGCACAAGATGAAGATCATTCGAGACCGGCGGTTCGAACTCGTGGAGCCCTATCGGGATCGGCGCATCTACCCCAGTGAGCTCCGCCGCCGTAAGGACAGAATCGTGATGTGCTTTCGCAATTCGATGATCCACGAACTGACCGATACCGGGTGCCTGGAAGGGGCGCGCCTGATCTACTCCCTGTGGCCCGGCTACCTGGAGCGATCGGAGCCGGACGTCCGTTCCTGGTGCACCGGCACCGGCATCGAGTTCGAGGTGATACACACCTCGGGTCACGCTGATGCGTACGACCTCCAGCGGTTGATCGAGGGGATCAGACCCCGGCGACTGGTGCCCATTCACACTCTGGCGGCGGACAGATACCCGAACGCGAACAGTGAAATCCTCCGCTTAGCGGACGGCGAATGGCTGACGCTCTGACAGCAATGAACAGCAATTAAATGCAGGCCGCTCAACACCAGTGTGCCCAAATTGTGCCCTGCTCAATCGGGCTTAATCGGGTTTAAG
>JAZGCP010000137.1:0-4424 GCA_036477035.1 Acidimicrobiia bacterium
TCGAGGGCATCCTGATCGATTCGCTCGGCTCCTCGGGGGGCGGCCGCGTCGAATTCGAACCTGTCGAGTATCCGGGTGGTCCGATCGTGATATTGGCTGTCGTTGTACATCGACCGCACCGGCGTCAGCATGCCGAGTGCTACTCCGGCGAGCGTGGCGTGCACTCCGCTCTCGAGAAGGAAGTACCACGTCGTCAAGGCCACCGGTACGTAGAAGATCATCGATCTGATCCCGCTCCGGTTTGCAATGGCGACTGCCATCAGACCACCGATGGCGGCTGCGAGGTAGCCGAATAGGACCGTGTCGGTGTAGAAGATCGCGATCACCGCGATGGCGCCGATGTCATCGACAATCGCCACAGCCAGCAAGAACAGTTTGGCGCCGACCGGGACCCGTCGCCCGAGGAGTGAGACGACCCCGACCGAGAACGCGATGTCGGTGGCCATCGGTATGCCCCAACCCTGGGAAGCCTCGCCGGAGCCGTTGAATGAGATGTAGATGAGAGCCGGAACGACCATCCCCCCGAGCGCTGCAATCACGGGGAGGGATGCTGCCTTGCGGTCACGCAGATCCCCGGTGACCAATTCCCGCTTGATTTCGAGGCCGACCACAAAGAAGAAGATCGCCATCAGACCGTCATTGACTAGGTCTCGCAGGGATTCGCTGAGGTGGATGCTGCCGAAGGAGAATTCGAGGTGGGTGTCCCAGAAGTCTTCGTAGGACTCACCGAAGGGAGCATTGGCCCACAGCAGGGCAATGACGGCTGCCACCAGGAGCACGACTCCGCCGGCCGATTCGATGTGGATGAATCGGATCAGTGGTCGCACGAAGCGGGAGGGGATCCAACGCGGCGAATCCACCCAGGTCGTGTGCTCGCGGCTGTATCCGGGCGGGGGTTCGGCCATGTCGGCGGAGGCTAGCGCCACGTTGGTTCGGTCGAGCGAGATGTGGGCCCGGCGAGTGGGTTGGGAGTCGCTCGAACCCGTCCTAACCTGACGCGGTTCAATCCATTCTGGGGATTCCATGAGAATCGTAATTGTGGGTGCCGGCGCCGTCGGCTCGTACCTTGCCGAGCGTCTTGCGTTCGAGGGTCAGGATGTCGTCGTGATCGAGGCGGATCCGCAACGGGCTCAGGAGCTTCAAGAATCGGTCGACTGCCTGGTCATCACTGCCAATGGGGCGTCGATTCAGGCGTTGGAAGATGCACGGGTTGGCGATGCCGAACTCATGATTGCCGTCACATCATCTGACGCCGTCAACATCTTGGCCAGCCAGGCAGCGGCGGGACTCGGTGTGCCGAAGCGGGTCGCCCGGGTCCAGGACCCAACCCTGCGAGAAGACCTCGAGGCACATGGGGTCGATATCGTGATCGACCCCGTCGAAGCTCTGGCCAACGAATTGCTGCTCTTGGTCCGCCGGGGTGGCGCATCCGAGGTGGTGGAATTCGCCGGCGGCAAGATCAATCTGTTCGGGGGATACGTGCACGCCGGCTCTCTCCTCGACGGCATCACACTGCGTGAATTGCGAGGACGGGTCACCGGATGGGAGTGGATCGTCGGTGCCGTCGTCAGAAACGGGGACACGTTCATCGCTCGTGGCGACACCCAGATCAAGGCCGGCGACCACGTCCTGATCATGGCCAACGGCAGTGCTGCCCATGAGGCTTTGAAGCTGATGGGGGTCGACGAGCACAAGGCAAAGAAAGTGTTCATCCTCGGTTCTACCCGGCTCGCCGTTCTCACTGCCGAGAAAGTGGTGCGCGCCGGTATTGCGACCGTGCTGGTCGATATCGAGGCAGATGGGTGTGACGACTTGTCGGCCAAATACGACCGGTTGGTGATCGTCAAGGGCGATCCCACCGACATCAATGTGCTCAAGAGCGAAGGGATCGATTCCGCCGACATCGTCATTGGGGCGACCGGCTGGGACGAGGTGAACGTCCTCGGTTGTCTGGTCGCCAAGGCGCTGGGTGCTGAGACCACCGTTGCCAGGTTCAGTCGAATCGAATACGCCTCCCTGCTCGCAGGCAACGGGATAGATGCCGGAGTTTCGACCCGTCTGGCTGCGGCCAACGAGATACTGCGCCTCATTCGACGCGGCCAGATCCACAGCGTCGCCACTTTCCAGGACACCACCGCCGAGGCGATCGAGTTCCAGGTAGGCGAAGAGTCGGAGGCGATCGGACGGACCCTGCGCGACATCGGCCTGCCCAAGTCGGCCATCGTGGGAGGCATCGTGCGGGGCAAGAAGGCCTTTATTCCACACGGAACCACTGAGATACAAGCGGGCGACCGACTGATTCTCATCGCCCTTCCTGAGGCCATCCCCTCCGTCGAGAAGCTCTTCGCCTAGGAACCCGCTGAGCAACACATGTCACTCATCTCGACGACCATCCATCACCATTCGCTGTGTCCTCGGCTCCGCCATTCCTACGAGAGGAGTGTCGAACCCGAGGTCCTTGCGACTGGCGCGCCTGGCCGCCGACCTGAGCAACAGCGTCGCTCAGCAGGCTCCTAGTCATGTCCACCCGGCGGCTCGGCTTTATAATCGCGGCTGTCGTCGAGGCGACCGGGGCAGCGATGGCGACTTCCGCCGTCGTTGCCGGGATCTACGGCGAGTGGTCGGACGCTCGGGTCATTGCGCTTTCGGCCGTGGCGGTCGTCGTGGTGGCCGATGTGGCTCGGCGGTTGTTCACCCCGGCCGCCGAGATGACTACCCGCGAGGGGTTTGCGGCGGTGGCGCTGTCGTGGTTTGCAATGGCATTCGTTGGGACTCTGCCCTACCTGGTGACCGGCTCGGTCAGCGGGATGACCGACGCCTTCTTCGAGACCGCCGCCGGGATCACCACGACCGGGTCCTCGATAATCCCCGATCCTGCGGCGTTGGGACACGGAGTGCTGTGGTGGCGCGCCTTGACCCAATGGATGGGCGGAATGGGGATCATCGTGCTTTCGATCGCCATTCTGCCGTTGTTGGGGACCGGAGGCGTACAGCTGGCGCGCGCCGAATCTCCGGGGCCGTCGCCGGACCGGTTGACCCCCCGTTTTCGCGAGACGGCAAAGCGTCTTTGGTTCGTGTACCTCGGATTCACCGTCGCCGAGGCGACTCTTCTCTCCTTCACCGATATGGGCGTGTTCGATTCGATCACCCATGCCTTTACGACGATGTCGACCGGCGGATTTGGGACCAAGGCGGCTTCGATGGCCGCCTTCGACAACTTTGCGCAATGGATCGTGATTGTGTTCATGGTGCTCGCCGGAGTTTCATTCGCACTCCACTTCAAGGCACTGGGACGCCGCGACCCGCTGGCCTACCTGCGGCATGCCGAATTCCGGCTTTACGGAGGAATCATGGCTGCCGCGACCGCCTTCATCGTTATCGGCACCTGGGGCGACAACATCGCCGACACCGTTCGCGACGGCTTGTTTACCAGCGTCTCGCTCGTCACCACCACCGGGTACGCCACGGTCGACTTCGGTCAGTGGGCGTCATCGCTCCAGATTCTGGTGGTCGGCTTGATGTTTGTCGGAGGCATGGCCGGTTCCACCGCCGGCTCGGTGAAGGTGTATCGGCTCGGAGTGCTCTACGAGGGGTCGAAGGCCGATATGCGCCGGCTCATCCATCCGCGCGGGGTCTTCGTGACGAGCTTCGGAAAGCAGCCCGTGCCCGATGCCATTGCCGAAAGCGTCCAGTCGTTCTTTCTTCTGTACATGTTCGTGTTCATGTCGGGCACCTTGGCCTTCAGCGTCTTCGATTCGATCGCCGGCACCAATCTCGATCTGGTCACATCGGCCTCGGCGGTCGCCTCGGCTCTGGGGAACATCGGTCCCGGGCTGTCGGAGGTCGGCCCGGCGGCCAACTACGCGGTGGTGCCCGCAGCCGGCAAGTGGCTGCTGGCGGTGATCATGATCGTCGGTCGCCTCGAGTTGTTCCCGGTACTGCTGCTCTTTACGCGCGAGCTCTGGCGGCGGTGATTAGTTGAGCATGCAGCGTGCAGCTTGCGGGCCGAGGTCAGATAGAAGTTGCCTACCGAGCGACTCCTGACTCCCGACTCCTGACTCTGGACTCCCCGACCCTGACTCACCCGCGAGAATCTCTGCCGTATGAAACGTGACGTGCTGATCGTGGGTGGTGCGGTGATGGGCAGTGCCGTCGCCTACTACCTGAAGTCGATGGACCCGTCGGTTTCGGTTGCGGTCATCGAGCGCGACTCGACCTATGCCCGATCCTCCACGGTGCTGTCTGACGGCAACGTACGGATCCAGTTCAACCTCGAAGAGAACATTCGAATCTCCCAGTATGCATTCGAGGTGCTGGCGACCTTTGCCGACGATATGGAGGTCGACGGGTATCGGCCCGAGCCCGGTAGTCGGCATCAGGGCAACCTGTTCCTGGCCGATCTCGAACACCAGGCCGATGCCGTG
>JAZGCP010000138.1:0-2148 GCA_036477035.1 Acidimicrobiia bacterium
CCGGTTGCTATCTCCAGGTCGAGATCGACGATGCCACGAGCCTTGCCGTACGACTTGGTCAGCGACTCGAGAGTGATGGCGGAGGTGGTCACTCAGGCCAGGATATCGCTCCCGGTGCTTGGCTCAGCCGTCCGCCGATTGTCGGCGGGACGTAGTCGCTAACCTCCCCGTTCACCCTCTCGGAAGCAGGCAGATGGAGTCGACCAAGAGCATTTGGATGGATGGTGAGCTGGTCCCCTGGGCCGAGGCCAAAGTCCACGTACTCACCCACGCCCTCCACTACGGCACCGGAGTTTTCGAAGGTCTCAGGGCATACAAGAACGACGACGGGACGGCCGTCTTCAGACTGCGAGAGCACATGGAGCGCCTCCTCGCCTCGGCCGGCTCCTACGCGATGCCGATCGAATACTCGGTCGATGAGCTGGTGGCGGCGGTGCGTGAGACCATCATCGACAACGAACTGGAATCTTGCTACATCCGACCCATTACGTTCTACGAAACCGGCACGATCGGGCTCAACCCGGCCGGTGCCCGGCTCACTACGTCGATCATCGCATTCCCGTGGGGCGCCTACCTGGGGGAGGAGGGCCTCCTCAACGGCATCAGGGTCAAGATCTCCTCGTGGGCGCGCATCTCTCCGCAGTCTTTTCCGGCGGCCAAGGCAACCGGTCCGTACATCAATTCGGTCCTGGCCAACCAGGACGCGGTGCGGGAGGGCTACGACGAGGCGCTCCTGCTGACGGCCGACGGAAACGTGTCGGAGGGTGCGGGCGAGAACCTGTTCTTGATGAACGACGGACAGGTGATAACCCCGCCCCTGTCGGATGGTTGCCTGGCCGGAATCACCAGACAGTCGGTGATGACATTGCTCACCGATGATGGGTACACGATCGTCGAGAAGTCGATTCTCCCGGCCGACCTGTTCGAAGCCGACGAGTTGTTCTTTACCGGAACCGCCGCCGAAGTGACTCCGGTTCGTGAGGTCGACGACCGCGAGATCGGCTCCGGCAAGCCGGGCCCGATCACCCGCCGCGCCCAGGAGCTCTTCACCGACGCCGTCGGCGGCAAGCTCGAGCAATACCGCGAATGGCTGACCTACATCTAGGGGTGGCACCCCCCACCAATCGGCTGCGCCGATTGACTCCCCCCAGAGGGGAGAGTTGTCAGATAAGACCCTCCAACGGCCTTCGGCCGTTGACTCCTCCAGGGGGGTCTCCGTGGACCCCTACACCGTCGGCTTGAACTCCGGCCGGGACTGCTCGAACTCGGCAATGGCCGACTCTTCGAGCATCGTTATCCCGATCTCGTCCAGGCCGGACAGCAGCATGTGCTTGGCGAAGGGGTCGAACTCGAAAGGCTCATCTACTTTGCTCGCCGCCACCCGCTGTTGTTCGAGATCGATGCTCACGACCGCGCTGGAGTCCTCTTCGGCGAGGGCCAGCAGGGTCTCGACTACTGCTTCGGGCAATTCGACTGCGAGCAGGCCGATCTTGTGACAGTTGGAGCGGAAGATGTCGCCGAACGAGGGGGCGATGACTGCTCGGAAGCCCCAATCGTGCAACGCCCATGGAGCGTGCTCGCGCGATGACCCGGTTCCAAAGTCCGGCCCCGCCACCAGCACCGTTGCGTCCTGATACCGGGTGCGGTTGAGGACGAAGCCGGGGTCCTTCTCGCCTGCGGTGTCACGCGCCCAGTCGTAGAAGAGGAACTCGCCGTAGCCGGTTCGCTCGATTCGCTTCAGAAACTGCTTGGGGATGATCTGATCGGTATCGACCTGCGCTCTCGGCAGCGGCGCCATCGTGCCGGAGACGACGTCGACGGCATTCATGCCGGTGCTCCGAAGTCGAACTGGGTGGGGGTCGAGGCAAACTTCTCGAGGTCGTCTGTCTTCCATGCCAGCACCGCCGTTGGAGCAACGCCCCAGAACTCGTTGTCCGCCGGTCGGTACGGGTACTTCGCCTCGTACTGGTCCGCAATGGTCGCCTGGAGGCCTGCTTCGACTTCGGTGTGGACGGCGGTACCGCGCACCATCACCTGCATGCCTTCGTGGTCGATGCCGAGGTGGATGCGGTCGTCGCCCCCGGCGAGGTTGCGTGCCCAGCGGGTCATGCTGCCACCCTCGATGTAGGCGACGTCGTTGGTGAAGGC
>JAZGCP010000139.1:0-3305 GCA_036477035.1 Acidimicrobiia bacterium
GCCAAGCGCCAGGCCATCACCAATCCGGATCGCACCATCGGATCCGTCAAACGCCAGATGGGTACCGACTGGTCCGTCGAGATCGACGGCAAGGACTACAGCGCCCAGGAGATCAGTGCCCGGATCCTGATGAAGCTCAAGCGCGACGCTGAGGCCTATCTGGGCGCCCCCGTCACCGAGGCGGTCATCACCGTGCCCGCCTACTTCGGCGACGCCCAGCGCACCGCCACCAAGGAAGCCGGCCAGATCGCCGGCCTCGAAGTGCTGCGGATCATCAACGAGCCGACCGCGGCCTCCCTCGCCTACGGGCTCGACAAGGAGGCCCAGGATCAGACCATCCTGGTGTACGACCTCGGCGGCGGCACCTTCGACGTGTCGGTGCTCGAGATCGGCGAAGGCGTGTTCGAGGTCAAAGCCACCAGCGGCAACACCGCCCTCGGCGGCGACGATTGGGACCAGCTGATCATCGACTGGCTGGCCACCGAGTTCAAGAACGAACAGGGCGTCGACCTGACCAAGGACCCGATGTCGATTCAGCGCCTCAAGGAGGCCGCCGAGAAGGCCAAGATCGAGCTCTCCCAGGTCACCGAGACCGAGATCAACCTGCCGTTCATCACCGCCACCGCCGAAGGCCCGCTGCACTTGCAGAAGAGCCTGACCCGCTCCGAATTCCAGAAGATGACCGAAGATCTGGTGCTCGGCACCAAGGACCCGGTGCTGCGGGCGGTCAAGGACGCCGGGATCAAGATGGACGACATCGACCACGTCATCATGGTCGGCGGTTCGACCCGGATGCCGGCGGTGCAGGAGCTGGTCAAGGAGATCACCGGCAAAGACCCTCACCGGGGTGTCAACCCCGACGAGGTGGTCGCCGCCGGTGCCGCCCTCCAGGCCGGGGTGCTCAAGGGCGATGTCAAGGACATCCTGCTGCTCGACGTCACCCCGCTCACGCTGGGGATCGAGACCATGGGCAGCGTGTTCACCAAGATGATCGAACGCAACACCACTATCCCCACCAGACGGGCGGAGATCTTCACCACCGCGGCGGACAGTCAGCCTGAGGTGGAAATCCACGTCCTGCAAGGCGAACGCGAGATGGCCACGGGGAACAAGTCCCTCGGCAAATTCAACCTCACCGGCCTCCCGCCGGCACCGCGGGGCGTGCCCCAGATCGAGGTGACGTTCGACATCGACGCCAACGGCATCGTGTCGGTTGCGGCCAAGGATCTCGGCACCGGCAAGACCCAGCAGATCACGATCACCGGAGGCAGTGCCCTGCCCAGTGACGAGATCGAGCAGATGATCAAGGATGCCGAATCCCACGCCAACGAGGACAAGGAGCGCCGCCAGGCCGCCGAGGCCCGCAACCAGGCCGACCACGCCGCTTATCAGATCGGCAACCAACTCGAGGAGCACGGCGACGTGTTGAACGACGACGAGATGGCACCGATCACCGAGAAGCTGGAGTCGCTCAAGGGGCTCCTCGAAAACGAGGCGACCGATGCCGAGGCTCTCACCTCGGCCACCGACGAACTGCTCAAGGCAGCCCAGGTCCTCGGCCAGAAGATCTACGAGACCGCCCAGGCGGAGACCGCGTCCGCCGAGCCCGGTGGCGACGATGGCGACGACGATGTGGTCGAAGCCGAGATCGTGGACGAGGGCGACGAGTCCTGATGACCGACGATGTACTCGACGCCCAGCCCGAGATCGAGGAACCGGCGCTCGCCGTCGACCTCCCGCAGGATCCCGCTGAAGCCGTAGAAGTCCTCGTCAAGGCGCTGCACGAGGCCCGGGAGTCCGAGGCCACCCACCTCGACGACCTGCAGCGGGTAGCGGCCGAATTCGAGAACTTCCGCAAGCGGTCACTGCGTGACCAGCAGGAGATGACGGCGCGAGCCACGCAACGCATCATTGCCGCCCTGCTCCCGGTACTCGACTCATTCGACGGCGCCTTCGGTCACGAAGCCCAATCGCCCAGCGAAGAGCAGCTCCTTTCCGGCGTGCAGAGCACCTTCCATCAGTTGATGGAGCTGCTGGCCCGTGAGGGGCTGGCGGTGATCCCGACCGAAGGCGAATCCTTCGATCCGACCGTTCACGAAGCGGTCGCCGGGGGAGCGGGTGAGAACCTGGTCGTCGCCGGCGAGATGCGCCGTGGCTACACACTGGGCGGTCGGGTCATCCGTCCGGCTCTGGTGGCCGTGTCGGCCCCTGAGGAGACGAAAGAGACCACAGAGGAGTGACCGTGCGGCGCGAGTGGCTCGAAAAGGACTACTACACCGATCTCGGCGTCGCCAAGTCCGCCTCAGCCAAGGAAATAAAGCGTGCCTACCGCAAGCTCGCCCAGCAGTACCACCCCGACACCACTTCGGGTGATCCGGCGAGCGATTCTCGGTTCAAGACCGTCAACGAGGCATATTCGGTGCTCTCCGACGACAAGACCCGGGCCGAATACGACCAGGCACGAGACGCCTTCGCCCGCGGTGCCTACGCCGGGGGTCCCGCCGGTGGGGCCACCCAGTACGTAACCATCGACGACTTGGGCGACCTGTTCGGTGGAGCCGGTGGAGCCGGTGGCTTCGGAGGCCTGGGCGACTTGTTTGGCCGAGGAGCCCGCGCCCCGCAGCCCGGGGCCGATCTCGAGGCTGAACTGTCGCTCTCGTTTCACGATGCAATCAGCGGCACCACCCGAACGATGTCGGTCAACGGACGCCAGGTTCAGGTCAAGATCCCGGCCGGTATCAACGACCGGGCCCGGATCAGACTCCGGGGCAAGGGACGCCCGGGTAGCAACGGCGGTCCGCCGGGGGATCTGTTCGTGCGGATCCATGCCGGCTCACATCCGGTGTTCGGTCGATCGGGCCGGGATCTCCAGATCGATGTCCCGATCACGTTCACCGAGGCGGCACTGGGCGCCAAGATCACCGTTCCCACGCTCGACGGCTCGGTGACCCTCCGCATCCCCGAGGGGACCCCGTCGGGTAAGAAGTTCAAGGTCACCGGCAAAGGCGTGGAAGCGTCCAAAGGCACCGGCGACCTCATCGTGACCGTGTCGGTCACGGTCCCCAAGCAGATCGACCAAGAACAGCGAGCGCTGCTCGAGAAGCTGCAAGCGCGAGAAGCAGACAAGAATCCGAGAGACCACCTGGGAGTCTGACCATGGCCAACGAACGAGCAGAAGCCGTCTACATCATCTCGGTCGCCGCCGAGTTGGGTGGTGTCCACCCGCAAACATTGCGGATCTACGAGCGCCGCGGCCTGCTCGACCCGTACCGGACCCCCGGAGGTACTCGGCGCTATTCCGACCG
>JAZGCP010000014.1:0-3084 GCA_036477035.1 Acidimicrobiia bacterium
CCAGCCTCCAGCCACTCCCTGCTGACACCGTCGGTGTTGTTGAGATAGCCCATGGCGAGGCAGCGGTCCTCGACATAGCTCCACATGCCGGAGCTGGTGCGGCCGACGAGCTCGCCATCCCGGTAGATGGGTTCGTCGTGGTACAGCAAGCGTTCCCGGTCCTCGAGGCGGAATTGGATGAGGCGCTTGCTGCGCGGGAGGTCGCGTTGCTCTAGCAGCGTTTCCCGGCCGATGAACGACGCCTTGTCCCACCCCACGGCAAAGCCGAGCCCTGCCTCGAGGGGGGTGTCCTCGTCGGTAATGTCGTGACCCCAGTGGCGGTAACCCGCCTCCAGCCGGAGGGTGTTCATTGCGTGGTACCCGGCGAGTTTCAGCCCGTGATCCTCGCCGACCTCGAAGATGGCGTCGTAGAGCGATAGCGCCTTGTCCCACGGCACGTAGAGCTCCCAGCCGAGCTCACCGACGTAGGTCATACGAAGGGCTAGAACGTCGTGTCCTGCCACGTCAATGCGCTGAGCGGTGCCGAAGGGAAACTCATCGTTGCTCAGGCCGGCCGAGGTCAGCTCGGAAAGCAGCGCACGGGAGTTCGGGCCCATCACACCGAACATCGAAAGCTCTTCGGTGGCGTCGGACACCGTCACGTCGTAATCCCGACAGCCACGACGGAGCCATGCCTCGTCTCGAGTGCCGGCGGCGGCGGCCGTGACCACGAAATACTCGGTCTGGCTGATGCGGGTCACGGTAAGGTCGGCCTCGATGCCGCCGCGTTCGTTACACCACTGCGTGTACACGGCTTTGCCGGCCGGCACATCCACCTGATTAGCACTGATCTCGTTGAGTGCAGTCAGCGCATCCGGGCCCTCGACCCGGAACTTGACGAAGCAGGTTTGGTCGAAGAAACCGACCGCGTTGCGCACCGCGTTGCACTCCGAGCCCGACGCCTCGAACCAGTTCTGCTTGCCGTAGCTGTACTCGTAGGCGAGCTTCTGGCCATCGACCCCGAACCAGTTCGGTCGTTCCCAACCAGCGACCTCACCAAACACGGCCCTCGCCGCCTGAATTCGATCGTGGATGGGAGACAGCCGCTGGTTGCGTGCGCTCTCGTATTGGCGGAAGGGCCAGTGCATGGCGTAGAGAAGACCGAGGCTCTCGGGGAGCCGCTCCGCCAGGTAGTCGGGCTCGCCCTGGAATGGGAAGGTTCGGCGGATATCGACCGCGGACAGGTCCATCGGGGGATGACCATCGGCGATCCAGTCGGCGAGCACCCAGCCGACGCCGCCGGCGGACTGGACGCCGACCGAGTTGAAGCCGGCGGCAACGAAGCACCCGTCAATGTTGGGCGCCATACCCAGGTAGTAGACGCCGTCGGGGGTGAAGGCTTCGGGCCCGTTGAAGAACAGCTGCAGGCCGCATTCACCCAGGGCGGGGACCCGGTGGACGGCACGCTCGAAGACGGGGCCAATGTGATCCCAGTCCTCTGGCAGGGTGCCAAATGAGAAGTCACGTGGAATGCCGTCCAGGTTCCACACCTTGCCCCGCGGCTCGAAGAAGCCGGCCATGATCTTGCCGGTTTCCTCCTTGAAGTAGGTATAGCCGCCCGGGTCGCGCACAATCGGCATGCCCCGCTCGACCCCGTCGAGGGGCTCGGTGACGATATAGAAGTGCTCGCATGCCTGAAGCGGCACGCTGATACCGACCGTGGCCGCCAGGTGACGGGTCCAGATGCCCGTGGCGAGCACGACGGTTTCGGCCTCGATATATCCCTGCTCGGTATCGACGCCAACAACCCTCCCGTTTTCGGCCACCAGCTTCTCAACAGCGACGCCCTCGATGATGCGGGCCCCGCGGGCCCTGGCGCCCTTTGCCAAAGCCAGGGTGGTGTCGACGGGAGAGGTCTGGCCGTCGCGAGGGATATACAGTGCGCCGACGAGGTCGTCGGTGTTGAGAAGGGGCCACATTTCCTTGGCTCGATCGAGGTCGATGACCTCAGTTTCTACTTCACACGTGGTGGCCATGGACGCGCCGCGCAGGATCTCCTCCCAACGCTCCTCGTCGGCAGCAACTGAGATCGAGCCGGTACTGCGGTAGCCGGTGGCCTGTCCGGTCTCATCCTCGAGCTCCTCGAACAGGCGTGTCGAGTACGTAGCCAGCCTGGTGAGGCTGTGGCTGGCCTTGAGCTGCGAGACAAGACCTGCGGCGTGCCACGTTGTTCCGCTCGTGAGCTCGCCCTGCTCTAGGAGGGTGACGTCGGTGATGCCTCGCCTGGTCAGGTGATAGGCCACGCTGCATCCGACGATGCCCCCGCCGATGACGAGTACCTGCGTGCGGTCGGGCAGACTGGCGTTGGCTGCAGCGTTGGTCTCGGTGGTGTCAGCCATTTGGCGACACTATCGCATCAACTTCCACATCCACCGCGCCAGCCTGGAGTCTTTGCCCGAGCGCGACTCGGAGCGGTCGGCCAGGCCCATTACGCGCAGTGCGCCGTTGATGGACAGCCACCGGAGCGGCTCGGGCAACCAGTTGCGCGACCGATGACCGACCCACGGCAGGTCGACCCGAGGAGAGTCGGTTCCGGTGATGAGGTCGGCGAGCGTGCGACCGGCGAGATTGGATGCGGCGACCCCCTCACCCACATATCCGCCGGCCCAAGCGTTGCCGCTGCCGGCATCGAATCCGACCGAAGGGAACCAGTTGCGAGGCACCCCCAGCACGCCCCCCCAGCGGTGGGTGATGGCTACGCCTTTGAGCACCGGCAACAGGTCAACAAGAGTCTTCACGATCCGGTCGTGGATTCGAGATCGCTGCTCGATCGCGGGATCGATCCTGGACCCGTAACCATACGGTGCCCCTCGCCCGCCGAAAGCGATACGGCCGTCGGCCGTACGCTGCCCGTAGATCACCAGGTGCCGGTCGTCGGCGAACGTCTGCCGCTCGGACAACCCGATCTCGTCCCAAAGGGCGTCTCCGAGCGGCTCGGTAGCGACCATCAGCGAATACAGCGGTGACAACGTCCGACCGTGGCGATCAAGCGTTGATGTGTAGCCCTCAAGGGCTCGCACTACGACGTCGGCACGCACCGTTCCC
>JAZGCP010000140.1:0-2748 GCA_036477035.1 Acidimicrobiia bacterium
CGAACTCCACCGGCAGATTCGACTCGTCCGATCCGGCGCACCGCCAACGGGCACGACAGCCAGTAGGTGGTCGGAAAAGGGGTTCCGTCATCGAGCAACGGCGGCACCTTCATCACCACCGGGAGATCGAGGTGGCAGCGAGCGACTACTTCGGCCGACGACCGAAGCGGACGACCGATCTGTACAGCCAGGACGGCAGCATCATCCATCGACGATGTCACGCCCCGTCAAGAAATCCAACACCTGGCCCCACCACGGAGGCTTCCGCTCGAGTGTGGTGTCGCGACCGGCCGGCACCGGGTCCACGATGCCCTCAGGAACCACCGCCACATACCCGACCTCGCCTGCCATCACCAGGCCGAAATGCTCGCGAGCCAAACGCTCGACTTCCTCGTCGGTCTGAAGCGCAGCGATTTGCTGCTCCAGCTTGAGGTTCTCCCCGACCAGTGCGTCGAGCTTGTCCTGGGTCAGATCTACGGCACGCTCCTGTGCCAGCAACTGACGGAAGGGGAAGATGCCGGCGGCGGCGACGACCAGCAACACCAGGAGCACCAGCACCAGGAATCCGCCCAGCCCCAGCCCTCGCCTTGCGTCGATCATCTCGACCTCCGCGGATAGGTGTCCCAACCGGCGAAACGGGCACCGTCGCCGAGTTGCTGCTCGATGCGGAGTAACTGGTTGTACTTGGCGGTCCGCTCGGCGCGGGCAGGCGCACCCGTCTTGATCTGGCCGGCATTGGTGGCCACAGCCAGATGACTGATAAAGGTGTCCTCGGTTTCACCCGACCGATGGCTGACCACCCGGGTATACGACGCTCGTTCGGCCCGCTCCATCGTGTGCAGCGTCTCAGAGAGACTTCCGATCTGGTTGACCTTGATCAGGATCGAGTTGGCGATGCCCTCGGAGATCCCCCGTTGCAGCAAGTCTTCGTTGGTCACGAACAGATCGTCACCGACCAGCTGCACCCGGCTCCCCAGACGCTCCGTCAGGGTCGCCCAGCCGTCCCAGTCGTCTTCGGCCAGACCGTCCTCGATCGAAACGATCGGGAAGTCGTCTACCAGCCCGACGTAGTAGTCGACCAGTTCCTCAGAGGTCAGCGCGCCACCGTCGAGCCGATACCGGCCCTCCCGGTAGAACTCATTGGCCGCGGAGTCGATGGCGAATCCGATTTGGGCTCCCGGCTCGTAACCGGCAGCCGTAACCGCCTCCATCAGCAGTTCTAGAGCGTCACGGTCGGCGGCGAGATTCGGAGCAAACCCACCTTCGTCTCCGACGTTGGTGGCCAGGCCTCGCCCGGCGAGAACCTTCTTCAGCGCGTGGTACACCTCCACGCCGGCGCGCAGCGACTCACGGAAGGTCCCGAATCCGGCCGGAATCAGCATGAACTCCTGGATGTCCACCGAGTTGGCAGCGTGGGCGCCACCGTTGAGCACATTGAGCTGTGGAACCGGCAGCAGGCGGGCGGCGGGGCCGCCGAGGTAGCGGAACAACGGGAGACCCAAGCCGACGGCTGCGGCCCGAGCAGATGCGAGCGACACGGCGAGGATGGCATTGGCCCCGAGCTTGGCCTTGTTGGGCGTCCCGTCGAGGTCGAGCATCGCCTGATCGAGTGATTCCTGATCGGTGGCGTCGTACCCCAAGAGCAGCGGTGCAATCGAATCGTTGACGTGCTGGACGGCCCGCGTCACGCCCTTGCCGCCGAAGCGGTTTCCGCCATCCCGAAGCTCGATTGCTTCGAGCGCCCCCGTCGATGCTCCGGAGGGAACCGCCGCACGACCGAAGTGGCCGCCAGCGAGCGTCACTTCAGCCTCAACGGTGGGGTTACCCCTGGAGTCGAGGACTTCGCGGGCCCGGATCGATGTGATGGTCGTCACGGGCCCTCCTATGTGGGGGCGCGACGCTACTACGGAACGCGGAGTGGACATAGCCAATGGGTCGAATCGGTAACCAGTAACCAGTAACCAGTAACCAGTAACCAGAGTCGACCTGGTCTGATACTGGATACTCGACTACGCATAGTCGACATCCCAACCGGCGCGTCACGGAGCCCCCGGACAATCAGGTCAGGTACTGGCTACTCACTCTGCTTCGCCTCGTCCCAACGACGGTCCAGCTCTTCGAGCGTGGATCCGGTCATTTCTCCTCCCGATTCCACAACTCGAAAGCGGCGGTCGAAGCGTTCGGCCGAGGCGCGCAAAGCCATTTCGGGGTCGATGGAGAGGTGGCGGGCCAGGTTGACGACCGAGAAGAGCAGATCGCCTATCTCGGACCGGACCGCTTCCGGATCGTCGAGGGCATCGAGGACCTCTGCCAGTTCCTCCCGCACCTTGGCGACGGCACCGTCGTGATCGGGCCAGTCAAAACCGACCGATGCCGCCCGTGACTGGAGTTCCAACGCCCTGGCGAGTGCCGGCAGTGCCGAAGGGACGCCGTCCAACACCGAATCCCTGCCCTTCTCCTCCCGCTTCTGCGCCTCCCAATTGGCCAGGACGTGGTCGGCGGTCTCGGCCTCGACATCGCCGAAGACGTGGGGGTGTCGCCGCACCAGCTTGCGCCGTACCGTCTCGGCCACCTCCTCGATGCCGAACACCCCGCTTTCGGCGGCGAGGGTGGCATGGAACACCACCTGCAGCAGCAGGTCTCCCAGTTCTTCTTCGAGGTGGACGTAGCCCTCGACGTCCGGAGCACCGGCCGGCGCGTCGAGGGGAAGCGCATCTATGGCGTCGAGCGTTTCGTATGCCTCTTCCA
>JAZGCP010000141.1:0-3322 GCA_036477035.1 Acidimicrobiia bacterium
GTGCGCGGATCTACCACCATTGCGGTCGCTCCGGCCCGCGGAATCCCCCAGAGGGCGGCGGCCGTCTCAATGGTCCGCTCACCCCAAAAGGCCACTGCGCCGGAGCCGACCGACCCGCTAGCCATAATGATCGACGCCACTCCATCAGCAGCCTGATCCAACTCGCGGTACGACACGGTGCGTTGTTCCGTGATGAGTGCTGGTGCATCCGGGTACGCGTCGGCGGAGTCGGCCAACCAGTCCATCCGGTCACGCTACCGCCGCGAGGTGTGCTGCGGCGGCGTAACTACCATCCCGGCCTGAATCTGATTGGA
This sequence comes from Acidimicrobiia bacterium, assembly GCA_036477035.1. Classification (GTDB taxonomy): domain Bacteria; phylum Actinomycetota; class Acidimicrobiia; order Spongiisociales; family UBA11373; genus JACZWZ01. Next base: position 315 of record JAZGCP010000141.1, read on the forward strand.
GGGTCATGGCCTTCGAGTGGGAATCGCACGGCGACTTCACCGACATTCGGTATGAGACGATTGCAGGTATCGCCAAGATCACGATCGATCGGCCCGAAGTTCGTAATGCGTTCCGGCCGACGACGCTGTTCGAACTCAGTGACGCCTTCGAGCAGGCGCGTGATGACGCCGACATCGGCGTCATCATCCTCACCGGCGAAGGTGACAAGGCCTTCTGTTCAGGCGGAGACCAGAAAATCCGCGGCGACGCCGGATACGTCGATCCGAAGGGGACGCCCCGACTCAACGTGCTCGATCTCCAGATCCAGATGCGTCGCCTCCCCAAGCCGATCATCGCCATGGTTGCCGGTTACGCCATCGGCGGAGGGCACGTCCTCCATCTCGTGGCCGATCTGACGATTGCCGCCGACAACGCGATCTTTGGCCAGACCGGACCCAAGGTCGGGTCCTTCGATGGCGGATACGGTGCCGGCCTGCTGGCTCGAATGGTCGGAGACAAACGGGCTCGCGAGATCTGGTATCTGTGCCGCCAATACAGCGCGGCTGAGGCCTACGAGATGGGCATGGTCAACAAGGTTGTGCCGCTGGCCGGCCTCGAGGACGAGACCGTCGCGTGGGCTCGTGAGATTCTCCAGAAATCCCCTCTTGCGGTTCGCTTGATGAAAGCCGCCATCAACGCGGCGTCTGACGGACTCGCCGGCCAGCAGCAACTCGCCGGTGACGCCACACTCCTTTTCTACATGTCGGATGAGGCCCAGGAAGGCCGCGACGCCTTCAACGAGAAGCGGGAACCTCGCTTCGACGAGTTCCCCCGACTTCCGTGAGGGCCTGGCTGGTCGCGGCGCGACCGGCGACCCTTCTGGCGGCGGTGGCTCCGGTGCTGGTGGGGAGCGGGTTGGCTGCCGCTGATGACGTGTTGCGCTGGGATGCGTTTGCCGCTGCTCTGGCTGGTGCGGTTCTCATCAACCTCGCCGCCAACTTCGCCAATGATGCATCGGACGCCAAGCGCGGCACCGACACTGCAGACCGGATCGGTCCGCCGCGGGCGGTTGCCACCGGCCTACTCACGGCCCGACAAGTCTGGAAGGGAGCCGCAATCGTCGTCGGGATGGCGGCCGTAATCGGTGCCTATCTGGCTTGGATCTCCTCTTGGTTGATCATCGCGATCGGCGTGGCATCCATCTTGGCGATGCTGGGCTACACAGGTGGGCCATGGCCGTACGGCTACCGGGCCCTCGGTGAGCTCTTCGTGTTCACATTCTTCGGCCCGGTGGCCGTGGTGGGAAGCAGGTACGTCCACGATACGACCGCGCCACTCGACGCCTGGCTGCTGGCCATACCGGTCGGGTTCCTGGTCACGGCGATCCTGGTGACGAACAACGTGAGGGACATCGACACCGATCGGGTCGCCGGGAAACGCACCTTGGCGGTTGTTCTCGGGCGAACCGCCACCCGAGTGCTCTTTGCGGCGTTGATCGTCGGCGCGTTCGTCCTGATAGCGGTATTCGCCGCCATCGGCGCCACCGGGACCTGGACGCTCCTCGCAATGCTGGCTCTTCCTCTCGCGCTACAACCAATATGGAACGTGAGCACCAAGGTCGATGGGCCGTCGCTCATTGCGGCCCTGAAGGCAAACGCCCGGCTGCACGTGATCGTCGGCGTGCTGCTCGCAGTCGGCGTTCAGCTCTAGAGCGTCGCCCAACCGGCGACGTCGCCGGCCAGAGCACTAGCGTCGCGGCGATGACCGATCGCAACACCGTGTTCGCCCGCACCCTCATCGCAGCCTTCGCCGCGGCCGGGGTGGAGCACGCGTGTGTCGCTCCCGGATCTCGCAACGCGCCCCTCTCTCTCGCCCTCGCCGACTCCCCTATCAGGGACTGGTCCCATCACGACGAGCGGTCTGCGGCCTTCTTCGCTCTGGGAATCGCCAAGACGACCGGCCGCCCTGTGTTGATGGTCACCACCTCAGGGACGGCCGCCACCGAACTCCACCCGGCGATTGCGGAGGCCGATGCCTCGCAAACACCGCTGATCGCCCTCACCGCCGACCGGCCAACCGAGTTGTTCGACATCGGAGCCTCGCAGACGATCGACCAACGCCACCTGTTCGCCTCAGCCGTCAGATGGGCACACGACCTCGACGTCCCCGATCCGATGGATTCGGGTCCGGACCGCACAGCCTCCCTCGCCGGGCGCGTCGTCTCCGAGTCGATGGGAATCTCGCCCGGACCGGTCCATCTCAACATCCGATTCCGCGAGCCTCTCGTCATCGGAGACCATCCCGCCGGTGATCTACGAATTCCGCAGGCAACCCAACCATCGGTCGCCCCCGACGCCGAGGCACTCTCTCGGCTCACCGCGCAGATTGACGCCCGGAGGGGCGTCGTCGTGGTCGGACCCCAGACCGATCGTTCGAGCTGCCGGGCGGTGGCCGAGATGGGCGTCGCTCTCGGTTGGCCGATCCTGTCCGATCCGATTTCGGGCCTCAGGTCGGGTACTCACCCCACCGCCGCCGTCGTCGGCAGCGACCTCCTGGCGGCGGCAGACTGGTTGGAGGCCGCGACTCCCGAATTCGTCGTACGCATCGGAGCCCGGCCCACATCCAAGGCGCTCACCACCTGGCTCGCTCAACACCCCGACATCCCGCAAACGATTATCGCCCCGAGCGGCTGGCCCGATCCGACGGCATCGGCCAGTGTGATACTGAGGAGCGGTGTCGCCGCTGCGGTCGGCCCCCTCGGTTCGGCTAAACCGGCCCCCACCGAGTGGCTGGAACGATGGAAGGCCGCCGATGTCGCCGCGTCAGACGCAGCACGAGCCGCGATCGACGCTGCCGCCGGTCCATCGGAACCGGGAATCACAGCAGCGATTCATGACGGACTACCCAACGGGTCCATGCTGTGGGCGGCATCCTCGATGCCGATCCGCGATGTGGACTCGTTCTTCCCGGTCTCCGAACGCCCGATCACGATCCAGGCCAACCGGGGTGCCAACGGGATAGACGGATT
>JAZGCP010000142.1:0-7968 GCA_036477035.1 Acidimicrobiia bacterium
TGCTACATCACCACTCGCTGCGTCCTCGGCAACGCCATTCCTCCACAAGGAGTGGCGAAACCGAGGTCCTTGCGATTGGCGCGCTTGGTCGCCGATATGTGCAACGGCATCACTCAGCAGACTCCCGGCCTGATGCGGGTGCTGTTGATCACCAACGACTACCCGCCTCGCCCCGGCGGAATCCAGCAGTATCTGGCCGGACTGGTTGACGCGATCGACGGACAGGTTCGGGTCCTGGCGCCGCGCCACCGTGATGGTGGAGAAGAAGTCATCCGCGACAGACGCCGGTTCATGTGGCCGACGCGACGGGTGCGTCGGTGGATCGAATCCAATATCGCCGAGTTTATGCCCGATGTGATTCTGTTCGGTGCGCCACACCCATTGGCGCACCTGGGCCCGCGCCTTCGACGGGACACTGGAGTCCCTTACGCCGTCGTGTGCCATGGTGCCGAGATCACCATTCCGGCGGCCTTCCCGGTAACCAGGCAGTTGATTCGGTATCCCCTCACAAGAGCAGATGTGTTGTTCGCCGTGTCCGAGTTCACGCGTCGCAAGGTGGAGCGGCTGACCAAGCGTTCGGTCGAGGTCATCGGGGCCGGGGTTGCTGCGGCCTTCGCGCCGGCGGAGGCGCCGCCGAGCCCGCCGGTCATCGTCGGTTGTGTGAGCAGGTTCGTGCCCCGCAAAGGACAGGCTCGGGTACTCGAGGCGTGCGCCGAGCTGCGAGCGGAGGGCCTCGACGTGCAGGCACTCCTGGTCGGTAAGGGTCGAGATGAGCGTCGGCTGCGCTCGCTGGCCGACCGCCTCGGGGTTCCGACCCGCTTCGAGGTGGGTGTGGTGTTTTCTGAGCTTCCGGTCCTGTACCGCCAGATGCACGTGTTTGCGATGCCGTGCCGGTCCCGCTGGTTCGGACTTGAGCCCGAGGGCTTCGGTGTGGTGTTCCTCGAGGCTGCCGCCTCCGGCTTGCCTGTTGTGGCCGGTGGTTCAGGGGGAGCGCCGGAGACGGTGGTGCCGGGAACGACCGGGTTCGTCGTCGACCGCTTCGACGCCCTGGTGGAGGCCTTGCGACGGCTGGTGGTGGATTCTGATCTGCGTCAATCGATGGGTGCCGCCGGTGCCGATCGGGCGGCAAGCAGATACTCCTGGCCCACGGTGGCGGAGCGCTTTACAGCAGGCTTTGGCGGAGCGGTCGGGAATGGGTGATCACTCGGTGGCCTGGGGTTGGGGCCCCAGGTCACACCGCGATGAGCCGTAGAACGCAGCGCCGCCCGCAGGGCGGCACCTCCGTGCGGAGGCGTTCGAGGCCGGGGAGGACTCGAACGGTGGAGCCAACTCGAAGAGCCATAAAATGGCGTCAAAGCGTCCGCCCTTGCCGGACGCTTCAAGATTGGTCCTTGACAAACCGACCTATATCGTCGTAAACCTGAAAAGGACCGGTTGATCCGGTCACTCTCATCTCAGGATTGATAGTCCATGAAACTCGTCATCGTCGAGTCTCCAGCCAAAGCCAGAACCATTGCCGGATATCTCGGTGAAGGCTATGTCGTGGAGTCTTCGATAGGTCATGTGAGAGATCTGCCGCGCCGGGCATCCGACATCCCGGCGTCATACAAGGGTGAAGCATGGGCGCGCCTTGGCGTCGACACCGAGAACGATTTCAAGCCGCTGTACATCGTTCCGGCCGACAAGAAGTCGCAGATCACGAAGCTCAAGAAGTTGCTCAAGCAGGCAGACGAGTTGTACCTGGCGACCGATGAGGATCGCGAAGGCGAATCGATTGCGTGGCACCTGTACGAAGTCCTCTCACCCCAGATTCCCGTGAAGCGGATGGTCTTTCACGAGATAACACCTGAAGCCATCCAAAAGTCCGTTTCGGAGCCGCGCGACTTGGATAGGCGGCTCGTCGATGCACAGGAGACCAGGCGGATTCTCGACCGGCTGGTCGGATATGAGATCTCGCCGGTGCTGTGGAGGCTGGTGAAGCCGAAGTTGTCGGCGGGCAGGGTTCAGAGTCCTTCGATCCGCATCGTGGTCGAGCGAGAGCGCGAACGAATGCGGTTTCATTCGGCCGCCTATTGGGACCTCGAAGGCTCCTTCTCGGCCGCCGGCGAGGTATTCAGTGCGACGCTGTCGGCACTCGAAGGTGTCCGGGTAGCCACCGGCAAGGACTTCGGTTCCGACGGCAAATCCTCCGGGGCCGGCTTCATCGTGTTGGACGAGGGCGCGGCTTCAGCCCTGGCTGCCGATCTCGCAGAATCTGAATTCTCGGTGCGGAGCGTCGAACGTAAGCCGTACAAGCGCAAGCCGTACCCGCCGTTCAGGACCTCGACGCTGCAGCAGGAAGCCGGCCGCAAGCTGAGGTTTACGGCCCAGCGGACGATGCGTACCGCGCAACGGCTCTACGAGGGCGGGTACATCACCTATATGCGAACCGACAGCACTTCGTTGTCCGAGACCGCGGTCGCCACCGCTCGCAGCCAGATCAGTGAGATGTACGGTCCCGAGTACGTGCCGTCCAAACCCCGCGTGTACGCCGGCAAGGTGAAGAACGCACAGGAGGCACATGAAGCGATCCGACCCGCGGGCGACAGCTTCCGCACGCCGGATACGGTGGCGCCACAAGTCGAATCGGATGAAGCGCGCCTCTATGACCTCATCTGGAAGCGGACCGTCGCTTCCCAGATGAAAGACGCTCAGGGCGAGAGCGTGCAAGTGCGGCTGGGCGGGGTATCAACCTCGGGCACGGACGCTGAATTTGCCACCTCGGGCAAGATCATCTCGTTCCCCGGCTTCCTGCGTGCCTATGTCGAGGGTTCCGACGACCCCGATGCCGAATTGGAGGACCAGGAACGCCGCTTGCCGGCGATGGCGGAGGGCGACGAACTCGGACTCGAGGAACTCGAATCGAAGGGCCACGCGACGAAGCCTCCTGCTCGGTACACCGAGGCCTCCCTGGTCAAGCGTCTGGAAGAACTGGGCATCGGCCGACCCTCCACGTACGCCTCGATTATCTCCACCATCCAGGATCGCGGGTACGTCTGGAAGAAGGGACCGGCTCTGATTCCGACCTTCACTGCCTTTGCGACCGTTCGGTTGCTGGAACAGAACTTCGCTGACCTCGTCGACTACGGGTTCACGGCGCGGATGGAACAGGATTTGGACGAGATCGCCGGTGGCGATCGCGAGATGATCCCCTACCTGTCCGCCTTCTATTTCGGCAATGGCCACGCCGGGCTGCTCGACACGGTGGCCGAGGCGCTCGAGAAGGCGGATGCGCGAGCTGTGAACACCATCCCCTTCGAGGGAGGCGACGGTCTGGAGCTACGCAGCGGTCGATACGGGCCCTACCTCCAGCGCGGCGAAGAGCGTGTGAGCGTCCCTGAGGATCTTCCGCCCGACGAGTTGACGCTCGAGAAGGCCGAGGAGTTGTTCGCAGCCCCCTCCGGCGACCGTGAACTCGGGGTCGACCCCGAATCCGGCAAGATGGTGATTGCCAGGACCGGCCGTTATGGCCCATACGTTCAACTCGCCATGGAGGAAGACGAAAAGGGCAAGCCGAAGAGTGCATCTCTCTTCAAGACGATGGCTCTCGACACGATCACCCTCGAGGAGGCTCTGACTCTCCTATCGCTGCCCAGGGTGGTCGGCGACGATCCCGATTCGGGCGAAGAGATCCAAGCTCTCAATGGGAGATACGGGCCATATCTCAAGAAGGGGACCGACAGTCGCAGCCTCGAGACCGAAGACCAGCTCTTTGCCGTCACGCTCGAAGAAGCTCTGCACCTGTTCACGCAACCGAAGCGGAGGAGAGGTCAGGCTGCAGCCGCACCGCTCCGTGAGTTGGGTATAGACCCCGACACTGGTTGCGCGGTGGTGGTCAAAGACGGTCGCTTTGGTCCGTATGTCACCGACGGCGCTGTCAATGCTTCGTTGCGCAAGGAGGATTCGGTCGAAAAGATCGATATCGAACGGGCCGCGCATCTGCTGCGGGAACGCCGCGCCAAGCTCGAAGCACAAGGCAAGAAGGTAAAGCCCTGTAAGAAGGGAGAGAAAGAGGAGTAGTCAGTAGTCAGTATCCAGTATCCAGTATCTAGTTCGAGCGCTCCTGGTACTGGAGACTCCGCTGGCGCGTAGTCGAGACGTCGGCAAGCGCGTTGGTGGCCCTCCATGCGACCCGGTCCGGTACTGGATACTCGCCGGCGGGTGCGATCTCTGTTCCGGTAGGCGCGTCAATCGCCCGGCTCGCTACACGGCCCGGTACTGATAGCCTCGCTGTCGTGACCGAAGCGCCACCACGATCGGCTTGGGCCCTGATGACTTCGGGGCCGTTTTCTCGTTTGTGGAAGGCCGGGCTGGTGAGCAGCACCGGCGACTGGGTCTCGCTTCTGGCGACGCTTTCGCTCGCCGAGGAGATTGCCGGCAGCAGTGGCATCGTGTTGGCCCTGGTGGCCCGGATTTTGCCGGGTCTCTTTTTCGCCGCGATCGGCGGTGTTGTAGCCGACCGGCTCAACCGGAAGTACGTGATGCTGTTCACGGAGTTCGGTCGTGGTGCTCTCGTTCTCAGCCTGGCGTTTGCCCAGTCGATTCGGTATCTGGTGGTGGTGAGCCTGCTGCTCGAAGCCCTCACCCTGGTATTCCAACCGGCGAAGGAGGCCACGGTTCCGACCCTGGTGCGCAGGAACGAACTCGTTCAGGCCAACAGTCTCTCGCTGAGCGCGGCGTACGGGACATTCCCGCTTGGTGCCGCCATCTTCCTCCTGGTGACGCCATTTGCGGCAACGGTGACCTTGTGGGGATTCCTTCCGGGCACGCACGAAGGACTCGCCTTCCTGGTCGACTGCGGCACCTACTTGCTTTCCGGACTGATCCTCACCACGTTGCCCAGGACTCAAAGGCGGAGACGACGGCCGAGAAAGCGCGGTCGACGCGACCTGATGGGACCGTTCCGCGACATCAAGGAAGGGTTCGTCTTCGTGGCTTCCCATCCCCGGATCCGTCCGGTAGTGCTCGCGATGACGGTGGCTCTGGCCGGTGGTGGGATCGTCGTAGTGCTCGGCAAGCCGTTTGCCGCCGATGTGCTCCTCGCCGGTTCGAGCGGTTTCCCGGCCCTCCTTACCGGGTTCGGCATGGGAGCCGGTCTGGGAATCGTGACTGTGACGATCTTCGGCCCCCGGTTCGAACACAAGGACGTGTTGTTCGGTATCGCCCTCCTGGTAACCGGCGCCGCCCTGGCCTCGACCGCCTTCGTGCAGACGATTATTGGCGCCGTCGGTTGGATGGCGCTGATGGGGTTCGGGGCCGGTTCGGCCTACGTCCTCGGGTTCGCCCATCTGCACGAACAGACAGAAGACGAGATTCGCGGGCGCACTTTCGCCGCCCTGTTCGGGTTCATGAGGATCGGACTGCTGACCGCGATGGCTCTGGCACTCCCGGCGGCCTCACTCTTTCACGAGAAGATCCCCGGCCTCCTCTCCGATGGATCCCGAGTGGTGCTGCTCGGCGGAGGGCTCGTGATGATCGCAGCCGGTCTCAGCGGATTGTGGAGCGTGCGCAAGACTCTGGTGTCGATGGGACAGATGGAGGAGCATGCCCCCGTCCAGGCGGCGGCCGAGGCATTTCGCAGATACCGGAAGTCTGTTGCGGGTGGCGAAGACACCGCCGAGTTCGATCCAATCGAGGAAGAGGACTGATGTCTCGATACGTCGCATTCGAGGGAGTGGACGGGGCCGGGAAGTCGACCATCACCCGGCTGGTGGCCGATCGGCTGATGGAGATCGGCCACACGGTGGTCCACGTGCGCGAACCGGGCGGGACCCGAACGGGAGAGGCGGTTCGAGAGATCTTGCTGGGTACGGATTCGCACCCGGGGCTGTGGGCCGAGGCCTTGCTGTTTGCCGCGGCCAGGTCCCAGCTCGCAGCCGAGATCGTCGGACCGGCACTGGAGGCCGACAAGACCGTCGTGTCGGACCGATGCGTGTATTCGTCTCTCGCCTACCAGGGTGCCGGACGCGGTCTCGGTATTGACCAGGTTCGGCGGGTAAATGAGGCGGGCTTGCAGGGGGTGTGGCCGGACACCGTGATCTTGCTGCGGGTCGCCCCAGAACGGGGTCTGGCCCGTGAGGATGAGGCGGACCGGATCAGCGTCGAGGGGCTAGATCTCCAAGTGAGCGTGGCGTCGGCGTACGACCAGATGGCCGCGGCCGAACCTGAGCGTTTCGTGGTTATCGATGCCGATCTCGGTGTCGACGAGGTCGTCAAGCGGTCGCTGGCTGCTCTGGGGAAGCGGTGGTGAAGCTCTTCGATGACGTGGTGGGCCACGGCCCCGTTATCGATTTGCTGGCGGCCGAGGCGGAACGTCCGACGCAGACCTACCTCTTCGTAGGGCCGGCCGGAGTTGGCAAAGCGACGGTGGCGCGACGTTTCGCGGCGCTGCTGTTGTGTGGGGACGACGCGCCGTGCATTGCGCGGGTGTTGTCGGGTGTCCATCCGGATTTGATCCTGGTGGAACCTGAGGGGGCGACATCACTCACGGTTGAGCAAGCTCGTGCGACCGTGGGGCGAGCAGTTCTGGCTCCGGTAGAGGGACAGCGCAAGGTCTTCCTGTTTGAAGAAGCCGGGACTATGAACGACGACGCCGCCAACACGCTGCTCAAGACCCTCGAAGAGCCGACGGATACCACGACGTTCATTCTCGTTGCCGAGTCGCCCGACGACCTCCCTCCGACGGTGGCCAGCAGGTCGAGAGTCGTCTTGTTTTCGCGGGTGCCCGAAGAGGAGATCACCGAGGCCCTCGTTGGTCGCGGCGTTGACCAGTCTCAGGCCGACCATGCGGCCATCACGAGCGGGGGGAGGCCCGGGATCGCGCTGCTGCTGGCCACACAGCCGGAGGTGGCGACCTTCCGTTCCGCCTGGTTGGGGGTGCCGACCAGGTTGGATCCGGACCCGGGGACCGCCTTTCGGCTCGCCGGCGAACTCGTTGGGGCGGTAGACCCGCTGCTGCGGGGCCTGGCGGATCGTCAGGAGGCCGAGAAGGCTGCCGCCGATCTCGGCGATGTCATGGCGCGGCGCCTCAATGAGAGGCACGATCGGGAGCGCAAACGTGCCGCGGCGGCTCTACATGTGGCAGGACTCGAAATCCTGGCGTCTTGGTATCGGGACGCAGCAGCCGCCCAACATGGCGGTTCTATCCGGAATCGGGACGTTGCGGGTGCAGATCTGGCCGATGTCTCGGCTCGTGATGCGGTGCAGCGGGCTCACCGGGTTCTGGCCACGGTCGATTCGCTCGAAGCCAACCAGCGCGCCGAGCTGGCTTTCGCCGCGCTCTTCTCGGAACTTGCGACGCCCTACTGACACCGGCTTCCCGGTCGGCGGCGCTGCTGCTTGGCGGATGATGACTCCGCCTGGGCGGCTGTTGTTCCGGGTCTGGTTTCCGTTTTCGGATTCAGGCTCGGCGCTTCCCTCGGGTCCGGTCGTGTTGGCGGTCAACCACTTCTCCCACCTCGACCCGGTAATGGCGGCTGCGGCCGTAAGGCGACCGGTCCGATACCTCGCCGTGGACGAGCTCTATGGGAATTCGCGGCTCTTCGACGTTTTGACCAAGTGGCTCGGAGCGATTCCGATGACCCGAACCCGAATCCCCTTAGGACCTCTCAGGCTGGCGTTGGCCGAGTTGGCGGCGGGGGGAACCGTCGGACTCTTTCCGGAGGGCGTCCGGGTGTGGGCTTGGGGCGAGCAGCCTCCGAAGCGGGGTGCTGCATGGCTGGCGTTGCGTGCTGGCGTGCCGTTGGTTCCGGTGGCGGTGTCGGGTTCCGATCTGGCGATGGGTCGGGGAGCGAAGCGGATCTCACGGATTCCGATTCATGTCGAGATCTGTGAGCCGATTCGGCCAGAGGCATTCGACCGGGAACCCGATCCGGTGGGAGCCATGACCGGCGAGTGGGTGGCACGGATAGATGCTGCGCTGCGGGGCAG
>JAZGCP010000143.1:0-3153 GCA_036477035.1 Acidimicrobiia bacterium
GAAGTCAGGAGTCAGGAGTCAGGAGTCAGATCGGCCAAGCAGTGGTCGCCCACCGAGCGCAGCGAGGCGATCGCCCGCCGAGCGCAGCGAGGTAATCGCCCGCCGAGCAAAGCGAGGTGATCGCCCCGAGCGCAGCGAGGTGATCGCCCCTTACTCCTCCGCGCTGATCGTACAGGTGCAGGCCAGGCTGGCCGGAGGTATCGCCATCCCGTCCGGTGGCTCCCGACCCGGGCGCCAGGAAACTCCATCGGGACCGACACATTTTTCGCACACCGCCAGATTCGACAGTGCCGTCACCTTGTCTATCCCGCCAGAACGAAAGGCGGCCAGCAGACTGTCGTGATAGGCCGCAGTCGCGATCGACCGCACCCAGCGTTCGGCATGGTCGTTGCGCCACGAGCGAAAGACTCTTCCGACGGCTTCGGCAGCCATCTCGGGCCCACGAACATCTTCCAACGATGCCGCCAACTGGCCCGCCAGCGCCGCCGACATGGAATTCACCAGCCGGCCGGCACGATCTCCAGGTTCAGAAAGCGAACCGAACAGACCGGCCAGAGGGCCTGCGGCCGTCGCACCGGCCGACCCGGCTTTGTGGATGGCCGATTCGAGCACCAGCCCCAGCTCCCGACCAATATCGGGAGGATGCGGTTCCCAGCCCGAACCTCGGAGGCCGTCGAGTGCGATGTTCTGCATGTCCACGATGCGCCGCTTCGTATCACGCACCCCGGCGTTGACGATCGGCAGCAGCAGTTTGTCTCTCAGCTCAAAAGGGTCGGTTGGTAGCTGCTCCCCCACGACGATCGTCTCAACCTCTCCGGTCGTGCGAAGCGCTTCGAACAGGGTGCCAACGTCGTCTTCGGTTCCGAACACCTGCGCCGGGGGGTCGACCCGTATCGGGATCGTCTCCGGATCCGACCTCATCTCCTGCACCTCGGCGGCCAACACATCGCTCAGATCTATGCCGTCGGGCTCAAAGCCTTCGTCGGCCGGCTCGACATGAGCGGGCTGCCCCCCGGGCTCGTTGCCGAACACCTTCACCGACTCGATCGATCGTTGCAGCCGGAGCCGCTCGATCTCCTCGAGCAGTTCCTCCCGGCGAGCATCGGTGAGATCGGGAGGAATCAACTCGCCGGAGGTCTCGGCTTGTTCGGGGCCGACCGCCCGATCGATTATCTGCTGCGCCACTTCGCGAGCTTGGTTGAGTTGGCGATCGGCCTCGTACCGCGCCTGTCGGATCAGGTCGCTTGCTTCACGCTCGGAACCGGCGATATGGCGATGTGAATCCTTCTCGGCCTGGGCGCGGATCAACAGGGCATCATCCTTGCCGGTGCTGATGATCCGTTCCGCTTCGACCAGTGCCGCGTCGAGAACATCCATACCGGACTCCCAGGCATCGCGCCGGAGGTCGAAGGCCTGACTTTCGGCCTCGGTGATCGCACCGGTGGCGGCCTCGGTCGATTCGAGGTCGATCCGTGTGGACTCTTCCTGGGACCTGGCGCGCATACCATCGGCGGCCTGCTGGGCAGCTGACAGGATCTCGCCGACTTCGAGACCGACCGCACCCAATTCACGACCAAGGAATTCGAGCCCGCCGGATGCTTCGACGGTCGCTCTCAATTCCTCGTATTTGTCTAGGAGGATCTGCCAGCGGTCCCGCGCCTCGGAGTGCAAGGCATCGATAACCCGTTTGTCGTAACCGCGTCTGGAAGAAGGTACGCCACGCGCAGTCAGGTAATCGGGACCGATTTCATCGTCGGCCATGGACCGAGAGTACCCGTCGGATAGGTCTGAATGGTGCAATCTCAGCCCGACGCAGCCACCAGCGATGCCGGTTCGAGAGCAGCGAGGAAATCGAGAGCATCCTGCAGGGTGGCAACTGCCACGATCTCGATGCCGTCTCCGGCCGCGGTGAGTGCATCTTCGAAATTGGCCGTGGGCACAAACACGACGTCGGCCCCGATGCCTCGGGCCGCAAACACCTTCTGACGGACTCCACCGATAGCCCCCACCGTCTCGTCGAATCTGATGGTCCCGGTGCCTGCGATCACACGCCCTTTGGTGAGGTCCTCGGCGGTAAGCAGGTCGATCACCGTCAGGGCGTAGGTCATTCCGGCCGAAGGTCCACCGATGTTTCGGGAGTCCACGTTGATATCCACCGGAAGATCAAGGCTGAGGTTCACGGTGTCGAACACGACACCGACCATCGGTGCCCCCTCGATGTCGGGGTGAGGGCCCAAGGTGATGTCCACTTCGAACGGCTCCCCGGCCCGGATTCCGGCCAGATTGATCGTGTCGCCGATCCCGAACGAACGGATCACCTCCGCCGCCTGATCCGAGGTTTGGATCTCGAGTCCGGCAATGACCGTAAAGCGATCTCCCACCTCGAGCGCTCCGTCGGCCGGGGCCCCTTCGACGACCTGGAGGACTTCGACACCCTCTCCGTTGAAGCCGACGTCATAGCCGAGTCGACCCAGGGCAACGAAGATCGCGGTGTCGATGGATTCGTCCATTGCCGCCAGGTTGGAGCGCGTCACCTCCTCCTGGCTCACACCGGAGGGCCGGATCACGTCGCGGGCCACCAGATCCACCCGATCGTCAAGGAACTCGGCCTCGAACCACTCGAACGCATTGACCTCTCGCAGACTCACGGTGAGCAAGAAGAACTCGCCATCCGATTCGAAGGTGGCGACATCGGATGCGGATACCAGATCGGTGACGGCTTCGACGGGTCCCGGTGACATGGCGAAGTACGGAAGCTTGACCGGCCAAGACAGAAGTACGAGCAGCCCGACGGCCAGAAAGCCGATCGCGAGTCCATACGGCCAGCGTGCGCCGCGTACCCTCGTCACCTCAATCGTGGTGGTGTCGTTCATAAGCCTCGTAGATGGCGGACCTGATTGCTGAGTGAAGCAGCTGGTCGACAGACTGCAGGATCGTACCCCCGGTGCACCGACCCGCAATCTGAGGGCCGGGCCGAACCGGAAGCCGTTCGAGGCCCGTCGGTCGGCCGCTGAGTCTTGCCGGGCGAACGACGTAGCTGCGTCTGCCGCCTCGGCCTCGTACACTGCATCGCATGGGACGTACCAAACGGCGTCGCCCGGAGGGCGGCACCACCTTGCGGAGCCGTTCGAGGCCGAGCAGGACTCGAACGAC
>JAZGCP010000144.1:0-11200 GCA_036477035.1 Acidimicrobiia bacterium
GATCGTGGCCACCGCCACGATCACCATGCTCCAGAAGAATCGCCTCCGCATCAGGGACCCAGGCGGTAGCCGACACCCCACACCGTCTCGATGGGGAGGCCTTCGAGTTTCTTGCGCAGCTGTCGGATGTGCACGTCGACGGTGCGGGTCTCGCCGAAGTACTCGTAACCCCACACGGCTTCCAGGATCTGGCCTCGGCTGAGCACCAGGCCACCGTTCTCGGCCAGGTACCACAGCAGATCGAATTCGCGGGCGGTAGGCCGGATCGTGTCCCCGGTGGCGCTGCGAACTTCGCGCCGGCCGGAATCGATCTCCCACCCTTCCACCTCGAGAACCGACGGCGACCTGGGAGCATCCTCCGATCGGCGCAACACCGCCCTGACTCGGGCCACCAATTCACGCGGCGAAAAGGGCTTGGTGACGTAGTCGTCGGCACCGATCTCGAGACCAACGATCTTGTCTATCTCGGAATCGCGAGCGGTCAGCATGATGACCGGCACGTCGGAAAAGGTGCGGATCCGCCGACACACCTCCACCCCGTCCATCCCCGGCAGACCGAGGTCGAGTAGCACCACCCGGGGATCGCGATCTCGGACGGCGTCCAGACCTTGCTCTCCGTCGGGCGCGTGAACCAGTCGGAATCCTTCTTGCTCGAAGTACATCCGAACGAGGTCCGCAATCGACTCTTCGTCCTCGATCAGGACCACTGTTCCCCGAGCGTTCATCGTGTAGGTACTCCTGTGCGGTCTATATCAGTCTCGGTCCTGGGTGTAAGAAGAGTGTGAGATTCCTGACAAGTCGTCGAGCGGCAGGGGGTGGACCCGTCCCTGAACGCTCCCCGAATCCCACCGCACCGCCACCGTGGCGCCATCCTCGACTTCCCTACGCACCATTGCCAGGGCCACGGGCGCTCCGACGGTCACGGACTCCCCGACCGTTGAGACGGTTCCTACCGCAGCCTCATCGGCCACTACCTCAGATCCCGGCGGAGGCAGCACGTTTTCGGTCATCTTGATTCCGACCAAACGGCGGTTGACCCGACCGCGGGAGTCGATCCGTGCCACCAACTCCTGTCCGACGAAGCACCCCTTGGTGAACGAGACCGATTCGGCGACCAACCCCGACTCCTGCGGGATGGTTCCCTCGTCTACATCGACCCCCATCACCGGCTCTCCCGCTTCGATCCTGACCGCATCGGCGGCGATTCGACCTGCCGGGCTCAGTCCGAGCTCGTCCAGATCTCGATCGTCGGTCCCGGCCAGGACGAGCCGGGTCAGCGGATTCCCTCGCAGTGTGGCGGTCATGACGCCGTCACGATCCGCCCAATCCGACCCCTCCTTCAACCCGGTTCGGAGAGCGACCTCTGCCAGATTCGAACCCCACACCTCGGCGATGCGCCTCTGGTCGATCTCGAAACCGACATCGACACGAAATCTGAACCGCTCCAAATGCTCGACGACGCCTGCAGCCCGGCCCTGCCCCGCCACCAGGCCGACACTGTCGTTGCCCCGCAGTAGCCACAGGAGTGCGAACAACTTTCCTCGCGGTTCCAGCAGAAATGAACGGGCGGTCGCGCCAACATCCATCGCAGCGACGTCCTGGCTCACCTGCCCATCGAGAAAGGTGACGGCGTCCTTTCCCGTCACCCACACCAGCTCACTGAACCCCAACACGTAACCCCGACCGGTCCTCAGGGCCAGGTACTCGGAGGTGACATCGCCGTAGTCCCGCCGCATTCAAATCGCTCCGGCCGCGCCGATGGCGGCCAACACCGCGGCGGCCTTTTCGACGCACTCCTCGTACTCTCGCTCCGGATCAGAATCGGCCACCACACCGGCACCGGCTTGCACCCAAGCGGTGTCCCCGACGGCGACCATCGTGCGGAGCGCGATCGCAGTGTCGACGTTTCCCGAAAAATCGATGTAGCCGACGGCTCCGGCGTACGGTCCTCGGGCGACCGGCTCCAACTCGTCGATGATCTCCATCGCCCGCACCTTTGGTGCTCCCGAAACCGTCCCGTGCGGAAAGGTGGCTCTGATCACGTCGATCGGGCTCACATCGGGTCGCAGAGCCCCACTCACCCCGGAAACAATGTGCATCACGTGGGAGTACCGCTCGATCACCATCAGTTCGTCCACGCTCACCGAGCCGAACTCAGAAACCCGGCCGAGGTCGTTGCGGGCCAGATCGATCAGCATCACGTGCTCGGCGCGCTCCTTAGGATCAGCCAGCAATTCGGCCTCGAGAGCCGCATCCTCTTCGGCAGTCGCTCCCCTTCTTCTGGTCCCTGCAATCGGCCTGCTGTGTACTCGCCCTTCCCTGACCCGAACCATCAATTCCGGCGACGAGCCGGCGATCGTCATGTCGCCATGGCGTACAAAGAACATATACGGCGAGGGGTTGACGATCCGCAGGGCTCGATACACTGAGAACGGATCGACCTCGAGCTGGACCTCGAACCGGATCGAGGGCACGATCTGGAAGGCATCTCCCGCCTCGATGTAGCCGATTGCGGTCTCGACCGCGCCGACGAACTCAGCGCGCGACATTGATGCCTTGGCGGTCGGCTTCTTCTCGAAATCGACGGTGGGGCGGTGGGGTGCCCCTCCGCCGGCATCTAGCTGATCGACTGTTGCCGCGAGATAAACGCGGGCCTCGTCCCACGAGGCGCCCGGATCCGGACCCGGAACCACGTTGCGCACGAGAGTGACGGCCTGTGTGAAGCGATCCACCGCCGCCAGCGATCCCACCGCGTGCCAGACCATGGTCGGGAGGAGTCGGTCGTCGTTGGGGCGGTCGGGCAGATGCTCCACTTGGCGGACAACGTCGTACGCCAGATACCCGACCAGCCCCGAATGCAGCGGCGGAAGCCCGTCGTCCTCGTAGACACGGAACGCACCGACGATCTGCTCCAGAGCCTCCAACGGTCCGGCGGCACCGACATCGGGGCCGTCTCCGATGACTTCCACTTTCGAATCGAAGCCGACCACCGTGAAAAGTGCATCCCAGCCCACGAATGACCAGCGCGCCCAGGTGTCTCCGCCCTCGACGGACTCCAGCAAGAAACCGTCCTCGTGTTCGTGAGCCAGCGCTTCGAAGACGCTGACCGCCGTATCACGATCGCCCAGCAGTTGAGTCCGGACCGGGATGAGGTCGTAGTCGACTGCAAGCGAAACAAACGTCTCACGATCAGGAGTGACCTTCATGGGAGTGAGGGTAGGGAGCGCGAGGACGAAGCGATGAGCATTAGGCGTTGGGCATTAGACGGCTGCGCCTCACTACGTTCGGCGGCAATCGTGGCCGGCTGCGCCGGCCCCGGGCAATCGCCGACTCGGCGGGCGATCCGCACCGGATAGCCCCACTCGTGGATTGCCGGCCGAGCGGAGCGAGGCGATTGCGGGAGGCGGCGTCAGCCGCCGACCAACTAGATATTCCAGAAGAACTCGGGCATCAGTTCTTGGAACCAGCGACTGAGATCGACGAGCCGACCGGTCACCATCAGTAGGCCGAACAGGGACAGGAGCACACCCGAGCCGACCGTGATCGGCGTGAAGTGACGTTTCATCCAGCCGAAGGCGCCGTACGCCTTGGTGATGCCGAGCCCGGTGAGGATGAAAGGGATGCCGAGACCGAGCGAATACACAAAGAGCAGGAACATTCCTTCCACAACCGTGTCCTCGGTGGCTGCGATCGTCAAGATTGCAGCCAGCGTCGGACCGATACACGGCGTCCAACCGAAGCCGAAGGCGACACCCATCACCGGTGGTGCCCAGCCCCCCAGTTTGGAAGGCCGCACCTCGACCCGCCGCTCCCGCATCAGCGGGCTGAGCAGGCCGGGGCTCCAGACGGCCGACACCGCGATGAAGGCGCCCATGAGAATCACTATCCACCCGGCCCACACGGTGATCGTGGCCGAGTTGCGCAGGAGCGATGATCCGAGCGAGGTGGCGGTGGCGCCGAGGGCGACGAACACCGCGGTAAAACCCCCGACGAACAGCAGGGTCACTCGCAGCATGCGAGCGTTCGACGACTTCCCTTCGGCCAGGTCGGCCGCCGAATAGCCGCTCATCATCGACATGTATCCGGGCAGAAGCGGTAACACACATGGAGATAGGAATGAGAGCATGCCGAAGGTGAAGGCGGCAAAGATATTCACACTGTCGACAGACACCCGCGCCTCCTGGATCGGATCTGTAACGGTATCCGGTTCCGGTGTGTTCCCGATTCCGCAACGCTCCTCGGTGCGGACCACCCAGCGCACGTGGTGGGTCGTGCAAATAGCGCCCGCGTATCTCCGATCCATCGGTGCCATCTGGCACAGCCTGACGACGAAGGCGCAGTCGGGACTGTTTCGAGGAGGAGGGCGAAGCCAGGGGTGCTGAGGGCCGGAGAGAGGCGGCGGATATTCGTGCGGCCCACCACTAGCCTCGCCCGATGCCCACAATCGATGATTGGACGGCTCTCGGAGTTCGAATCGGGCGGATCGTCCGTGCCCAACCCAACGACGGAGCGCGGGAGCCGGCATTCAGCCTGTGGATCGATTTTGGCGATCTGGGAGAGCTCCAATCGTCGGCCAGGATCACCGACAGGTACCGAGCCGACGAACTCGTCGGCAAGGCCGTAGTGGCCGTAACCGGATTCGAGCCGATGCACGTTGGAGGATTCCGCTCCGACGTTCTTGTCATCGGCGCTCTGACGTCAGAAGGGGTCGTCCTGATAGGACCTGATCGCGACGTGGCTCCCGGCACGGTCGTCGCCTGAATTGCGGCTGCGAAGCACACTCAGCCCGCCGGAGCCGATTTCGCGCCGCGAATTCGTCATCCTGGGCCTGTTCGCCATCATCGCTCTCACCCAGGGCTGGAGTGGTGCGGCCATCACCCATGCGTTGCCGTTTGCCCAAGAGTCGTTCGGCTGGAGCGATGCCCGCGTGTTCGATGTTCTGGCGACGGTGCGTGCCGTATCCCTACTGGCTTTGGCCCTCTCCTGGTACGGCGATCACCGGGGGCGAAGACGGCCGCTACTGATTGCCTTCATTCTGCTCCCACTGGGGAATCTCGCCACCGCATTGTTTGTGAATCCGGTTTCATTCATCGGCTTTCAGAGCTTGGCGCGAATCGGGACCATCGCTCTCGGGTCGTTGGCGATCGTCGTCCTTGCCGAGGAGATCAAGCCCGAGATCCGCTCGTATTCGATCGGTATCTACGCGATGTTTGGTTCGCTGGGCACCGGTCTGGGACTACTGCTTCGTCCCATTGCGGCCACCGGAACCGACCACTGGAGGCTGATCTTTGCCCTCAGCGCCCTCCCGCTGCTGGCCGCACCGTTTCTGGCGATGAGGATCGGGGAGTCGAGAGCGTACGTTCCGCGCACCGTAAGGCCCCGCATCGGGGCGGTGCTGCAGGCTCCCCATGGGCGCCGATTTTGGCCGATGGCGGGGCTGGCGTTCTCGATCTCGGCCTTTACGGCTCCCGCCGCCAACCTGGCACTGATTCGGCTCGAGAGCGACCTGGGCTGGTCGGCGGCCACGGCGTCGCTCCTGCTGGCCTTGAGCAGTGCCCCCGGTGTCGCCATCGGCGTTCTCGCCGGCGGTCGGCTGTCGGACATCGTGGGCCGCAAGCCAATTGAGGCCGTAAGCATCTTTGTGGGGGTGGCCGGCGGGGTCGCCTTTTACTTCCTGGAGGCTGGTTGGCTCATGGGCCTGGGCATCTTCGTCTCGACTCTTGGGGCGTTCGCCTTCGGGCCTGCGTTCGGCTCACACCGATCCGAATTGTTTCCGACCGAGATCCGGTCCACTGCGGCCGCATGGATCGTCAACGCCAGCATCTTTGGGGGACTCGTCGGATTTGCCGCCGGCCGGTTCGTGGTGGATGCCTGGGGGGTCCCGACGACGATCGCAACCCTCGGCGGGCTGCTGATGGTGGCATCTCTGCTGATCCGGCTGCTGCCCGAGACGAAGGGCCTCAGCCTCACGCCAGACGCAGAGGAGACCGAGCTGCCACCCGGCGCCATGCCAGCGTGAGCAGCCGTGCCGACAGCAGAACAACAATGCCCCACCACACGCCCGACAGCCCCCAACCGAGTGGAATCACCAGAATCAGCACCACGCCCGACATCAGTGCTGAAGCCGCCATGGCTCCGGCGAGAAAGGTGAAGTCCCCGGCGCCGATGAAGACCCCATCCCAGACGAATACCAGGGCGCCCAGAGGTTGAATGACCACCACCAGCCAGAAGACTTGGTCGAATTCGAGAAGCACACCGGAATCGCCGGTGAACCACGAACCGATCACCGGGCTGAGGAGCCACAGGACCCCCGCCAGGATCAATCCCACGGCAGCGCCGAGCACCAGCAGCCGATCTGAGATCTCGAGTACGGCCACTCTGTCTCCGGAGCCTCGGTACTTGCCGATCAAGGCCTGTGCTGCGATGGCCAGTGCATCCACCGTGAGTGCCAGGAAGATGAACAGCTGAGACAGGATCTGATGTGCGGCCACTGCATCGTCTGAGATTCTGGCGGCGACGGCGGTCGCCGCGGTAAACGCCACCAACAGCGATCCGGTCCGAATGGCCAGATCCCGTCCGATTCGCAAAAAGGCTCTGACTTCGGCCACGACCGGCCTCGCTCCATCGAGGCCGTAGGTAGTCCTGCCCTTCCGCAGAAGCCCGACGAACACGAGGGCCCCCAACCACTGCGCGATCACCGTCGCCCAGGCCGCACCGGCCACACCCATGCCGGCGCCGAAGATCAATAAAGGATCCAGCACCAGATTGAGCCCGCTGATACCCAGTGCCACCGCAAACGGTGTACGAGTGTCCTGATGCCCCCGATATACCCCATGGGCGGCACGAACGACCAACACCGCCGGAGCGGCGAGGGCTCTGATCATGACGTAGGTCACCGCTTCCGCCTTGACCAGGCCCGATGCCCCCAGCGCACTCACCGCCGGTCCGGCCAACAACAGCAGTAACGCTGCCACCGTTATTCCTGCCAAGACCGCCAACGCGCCCGCGGTGATTGTCGCCCGACCTGCTGCCGCCCTATCCCCCGCTCCCACCGAACGTGCTACCTCGGTGGTGGTGCCGTACTCCAGAAAGTTGAACACAAAGAACGCCACGCCGAAGAGAGCGGCCGCGATCCCGAGTCCGGCCAGTGAATCAGATCCAAGCCGCCCTACGAAGGCGGTATCAATCAGGCTGAGCAAGGGATCGGCCACCAACGATCCGAGCGCCGGAATCGCCAGTGCGGCGACCGCACGGTCATGGCGCGACCGGAGCCGCAGGGCCTCTCTCATCTAACCCCCGACACGTCGAACGTTTCCGCGCGGGGCATCAGGTGGAGGTGTCTTGTCCGGGTATCGACACCGATCGACCATCGGACATTCCCAGCACCGCGGCTTGCGCGCCTCACAGACGTCACGTCCGAACTGGATGTACCTCATCGAGATGCCGCTCCACTCGGACTCTGGATAGAGAGCACGAAGATCGGCTTCGACCTTGTCGGGAACCTCCTGGTCCGTGAGCGAGAGCCGGAAGGCGACCCGCTTGACATGGGTGTCCACGGCAATCGCCGGAAGACCCCATGCCTCAGCCAGCACCACGCTGGCCGTCTTCCGACCGACGCCTCTGAGCGTGACCAGCTCTTCCAGGAGACGAGGGACTTCCCCTTCGTATCGCTCCGCGAGGTCTTCGCTGAGAGCGATGATCGACTTAGTCTTTTGCCGGTAGAACCCGGTGCTGAAGATGGTGGCCTCGACCTCTTCGGGATCGGCGGCCGCCAGGTCCTCGGCCTCGGGCCATTTTCTGAACAGCGCGGGCGCCACCTTGTTGACGTTCTCGTCCGTGGTCTGTGCGCTCATCACCGTGACCACCAGCAGTTGCCAGGGGCTCTTGTAGTCGAGCGCAGTTCTGATGCTCGGATATAGCTTCTTCAGACGCCCCAGAATCGTTCGGGCGTGGCGGCGAGCTGCGGCATCGGGTGACACGGTCGGCGATAGTAAACCCACCAAGGGCAGCCACTACGCTCGATGGCGTGATCGACACCTCTTCGACCGGAGCAGTTCAGCTGCGCGCCGCCCTCGTCGAGCGGGCCAGAGTGGAGGATTCACTGCTCAAGGTCGACGATTTCCTGAACCACCGTGTCGAACCGACTCTGCTGGCGGCCATCGGGGAGACGTTGGCAGTGGCGTTCGCCGATACCACCCCGGAGTTGGTGCTGACGGCCGAAGCGGGTGGCATCCCACCGGCAATGACTACGGCGGCCGCGCTGGATATCCCCTTCGTATATGCCAAGAAGTACCCGCGAAGTGACGCGGTTCGCCCTGCTTACGTCAGGACCGTCTCCTCTCCCACCAAGGGCGTCGAGTACAGCGTAGAGGTGGCCCGCAAGGTCCTGCCGCCGGGGTGTCGGGTACTGGTGGTGGACGATTTCTTGTCCCGGGGAAGGACGGCGGAAGCCTTGGGCGACATCGTCAGCGAGGCGGAGGCCGAGCTGGTCGGGCTCGGATTCGTGATCGAAAAGTCGTTCATGGAGGGCAGAGCCCGACTCGAGGCCCATGGCTGGCGGGTTGAGTCGGTGACCATCGTCACCTCTTTGGAACGCGGCGTGGTTTCGGTTCTCGACTGAGTGGTGTACCGGGACTGAACCGTCCGCCGCTACTCTCCGACTCGCTCTGAACCGGAGACCCAGTGCAGCCGGAACGACCCGTACAAACCACCCTCGCATTCCATGCGTCACGAATCGTGATCGACGTCGGTGTTCTGCTCGTCATGGCGTCGATGAGCATGACCTTCGTGATAGCGACCTCCGGCAACCGCTCGGCGCTGGACGCCGACGCCTTCCCGGTTGTCATTCTGTTGCTGCCTATTTTCGCCGTGACCCTGATCCCAGACCACACCCGCCCACTGCATTCGATAGCCGCCTGGGTCTCGCTCGCCTTTGGTCTCGCCGCACTGCCGTATGCGTTGGTAAAAATGCTCGATGCCGGCATCCTTGCCGACACTCTCGACGGATCGGTCGGCTTCGGAGCGCGCCTGATGGTGATTGGATGCGTCGTCGTACTGGTCGGTATTGGGATCGGGTTGTACCGCAAGCTGCGCGGGTTGCCGGCAGGAGGTACGCCCGGTCGCACTTCTACGTTCCGCACCCGCTCGTCCACCGCATCAGAAGCCGAGCCACGGCAGGACAAGACGACCGAGGACCGGAAGAAAGAGATGGCGGCACCGACCCGACTGCTTCCGGCTGCCTCCGAGCCGGAGACGCCTGACGTCCCGCCTACATCAGCACCATCCTCACAACCCTCCATCGTCTTTCCCGACAGCGGCGCGGTTGCTCGGGAGGCCGCACCGGAGCCAAGCACCGAGAATCCCTTGCTCGACACAGCCGAGCGGGCCGACGCTGCGATCGACGACCACCTGCTGGCGATACTCGAGCCCGACGAAGCCGAAGACACCGACGACTGAGCGATGCATCCCTTCCGACCGATCGTCTTGGGGGGAGTCGGGTTCGCGTCGATCTCGATGTTGCTCCCATTTGCGTCGTTCAGGTTCATCGGCTCCGTGAACGGACTGAACGCCGACGCCTGGCCGGCCCTGGTACCCCTCACGGTCCTCGTTCTCATCTCCCTGACCGGCCGCTGGGATCTCAGTCTCGAACCGGGTCCTGCGATTGCTGCCGTCACTCTCAGCGGGGCCTCCCTCGTGTTCGCACTCGTCAAAGTCGCCGACGCGGTGGTGGCGGTCCGGGACACACCCGGAGCCACCCTCGGGCCCGGTGCCTGGGTGATGACTGCTGCCGTGATCGTGGCCACGGCCGGCTCGGCTTTCGGGGCGTTCTCTAGATCTTGAAGCGCGGCAGCGGCCACGACGCTCTGGTGCCATGCATGACTCTTCGCCATATGGCTCGATATCTAGCTACGGCGTTCGGGTCCTTTTCGGCCCCGAGCCACCTCCGCATGGCGAGCCGCCCATGCGGGCGGCGCTCTCTTCTACGGTGTGGCCCGGGACCCAACCCCAGACCACCGAGTCCGCGCCTAGTGGCGCCCTCTCTATGACCGGATCAGAAGGTCAGGAAGCCGACGACGATGTAGGCCACCCCCCCGATCACCTGCCAGAAGGCGGTGGGGTTCGGCGGCGGGCGCAGTCCCTTGCGAAGCCGTGCCAGTCGGTCACGCTGGTGCCTCACTTTGCCGTCGCCGAGATCAGCTACCTCTTCGAATTTGTCGCGTCTTCGGTTGCGACCCCCGGCCACCGCTTCCAAAGCTCCGATGGAGATATTGGATAAGCCCCCGCCGTTGGCTCCTCCTATCAAAAGCAGGACGGCCCCACCAAAGATCCAGCTGTTTCCGAGAGAATCGCTGAGCGGGGAGCTCGTAAGAACGGATAGCACCAAACCGACCAAACCGATCGCCAGCAGACCCGCCAAGAAGGCGTTCACATAAGCGGGGAGCCTCTTCCGAAGAGACATTTCCTCCACGAGCTCGTCGGTATTTCGATCCAGGCGCATGCGCTCCATGAACGGCCGGTCGTGGTTTCGAGCCATTGCGCAAGGCTACCCAGGAACCGAAGATTTCGCCGGTCAGCGTCGCTCGAATCGGTCCCGGCCACCCTGGACGGGATCCAACGCACGTTCGAGGTGCCTCTCCTCTACGAGACGGCGGACGTGGAACGCAGTCCGCAGGATCATCAGTAGAAGAAACAACATAATTGTGAGGATCGCCAGTAGTTCGGGCCCCTCGAAATAGGACGTCTCGCACGATCGAATGCCCTCAGGACAGAGGCCGAGGCCATCTCCGCCACCGGCGAGATCGACAAGAGCGACCATCGGCACGAGGGCGACAACGACTATCGACGCGATCACAATCCCGATGACGATTCGAACTGCGGTCATGACGGACCCCAGGGTAGGAGGGCGCGCCTATTGGCGCGGACTCGGTGGCCTGGGGTTGGGGCCCCGGGCCACACGGCGATGAGCCATATGGCGAAGAGCCATGGGATAGCGCCAGAGCGCCCGCCTATCGGCGGTCGCTCTGTGCACAGGGCACCAGTTGCACATGGCATGGACCTGGTGATACCTTGCCGCTGCGACGAATTACATCGGTGTGAGATGGCGATAAGAGGCGAATCCGACAACACAGTCATGGCATCGGAATACCACCGCGAGTCCTTTACCGAGTCGGAGACAGACACGCTCGATCGGTTCTTCACC
>JAZGCP010000145.1:0-4554 GCA_036477035.1 Acidimicrobiia bacterium
CAGCCAGACGGTTCGGTTCCGCACCCCGAGCCGGAGAGCATCCTCATCGATCTCGACGAGCTGCGACAGGGCGACGGCTGGATGCGGGCGACCGCACCCGCCGGCAGAGCCTCCTACGAGGGAGTCGGTGGCTGGACGCCCACCGCCGGCGTGGGGTTACGGCCTCCGGAGCCGGGGCAGTCCGGAGTCGCAGACCAGTCTCCAGTCTCCAGTCTCCAGTCTTCAGAAGAGAACTCGAGAGATGAGAAATGGCGAACCAGAAGAGCCCGGGCCCCGGTCTCGATTCTCCAGTCTCCAGTCCAATCCGGGTCTGACGGAAAACGGAAAACGGAAGACGGAAGACCTGCTGCGTCCGACACAGAGGAAGCCTCCTAATGGTCGAGACGGTTCTCTTCGTCATCTTTGGGCTGGCGGCGTTGTTTGGTGCGATCACGATGGTCTGGGCACGCAATCCGGTGTACTCGGCGATGGGCCTGATGCTCACGATGTTCTCGATCGCGGTCTTCTACGTTTCGAATTCGGCCCACTTCGTGGCGGCCGTCCAGGTGATCGTCTATGCAGGAGCCGTGACGACGCTGTTCCTGTTCGTCATCATGCTCATTGGGGTGGACAAGGAGGAGGATCGGACCGAAAACCTCCCCATCCAGCGACCACTGGCGCTCGGACTCATCCTTTCGTTCGGAGCCGCGGTCGCTGTTGCCGGCCGCTTGGCCTGGACGACCGGCATCCGCAATCCGCTCGATCCGGTCAACGGCACCGTGGAGGCGATCGGCGATGAGCTGTTCAACAGGTGGGTGCTCCCGTTCGAGATCACCGGGCTGCTGCTGATTGTGGCGGCGGCGGGTGCGATAGCCCTTGCCTTCTTCAAGGACGATGACGACGCCGAGGTGGACGTATGACAGTGACCCCGGGTTGGTACATGGCGCTGGCGGCGGTGTTGTTCATCATCGGCGTCGGCGGGATTCTGCTGCGGCGTAATGCCCTTGTGATGTTCATGTCGGTCGAGTTGATGCTCAACGCGGTAAACCTCACATTTGTGGCCGCCGGCCGCGAGCTGAACGTTCTCGAAGGCCAGGTGTCTGTGTTCTTCGTGATGGTCGTGGCTGCGGCTGAAGTGGTGGTGGGGCTGGCAATCATCGTCGCAGTCTTCAGGCGCAGGCAGACGGCTTCGGTCGACGAGTTGGCGGAGCTGCGCGGCTGATGGATCTGGCTCTCTCGCTCATCGTCCTGCTCCCGCTGGCTGGAATGCTGGTCCTTTTTGGGTTCGGGAAGAGGATCGGCGAGCCGGGCGCTGGGATCGTCGCCACTCTGGCCGTCGTCGGATCGTTCGTCATTGCCGTTGTCCTGGCGCTCGACTTCTTCAACGGCGACGCGCCGGTGGAGACGGTCCGTTGGTTCGAGTGGCTGCCGGCATTCGGCGTCGAAGCCGAACTGCGGTGGGATCAGCTCTCCGCTCTCATGACGCTCGTGGTCACCGGGGTCGGATCACTCATCCATTTGTATTCGATCGGTTACATGCATGGGGACCCCGGCTTCGGGCGGTTCTTTACATACCTGAACCTGTTCATCACCTCGATGCTGATCCTGGTGCTGGCCAACAACTTTGCCCTCCTCTTCGTGGGCTGGGAGTTGGTGGGCCTTTCTTCCTACCTGCTGATCTCATTCTGGTTCGAGCGAGACACGGCGGCCGCGGCCGGCAAGAAGGCCTTCATCGTCAACCGGGTCGGAGACGTCGGTTTCATCGTCGCCCTCATGTTGATCTTCTCGGTGTTCGGGTCGTTGGGATTCGACACGGTGTTCGAGGGTGCTCATCGCGGCGAGCTGACCGTCGGAATGGCGACCGCGATCGCTCTCCTGCTGCTGGTCGGTGCGGCCGGCAAGTCGGCCCAGCTTCCGCTCTATGTGTGGCTGCCGGACGCGATGGAAGGTCCCACTCCGGTCTCGGCGCTTATCCATGCCGCCACCATGGTGACGGCGGGCGTCTACATGGTCGCCAGGACTGGAGCCATTTTCGAACTCGCTCCAATTGCCGCTGCCACCGTGGCCATTGTCGGCGGCGCCACGGCATTGTTTGCCGCCACCGTCGCGATTGCCCAACGCGACATCAAGCGGGTTCTTGCCTACTCGACGATCAGCCAATTGGGGTACATGTTCATGGGCGTCGGGGCCGCCGCATACGTGGCCGGAGTTTTCCACCTCATGACCCACGCATTCTTCAAAGCGCTGCTGTTTCTCGGTGCCGGGTCGGTCATCCACGGCATGTCGGACGAGCAGGACATGCACAAGATGGGCGGTCTGGCGCGCAAGATGCCGATCACGTTCGCCACCATGGCGATCGCCTGGCTTGCCATCTCAGGCATCCCTCCATTCGCCGGCTTCTGGTCGAAGGACGAGATCCTGGGTGTCGTGTTCGAGCGCGGCGGTCTGTGGCAGGTGTTGTGGGGTGTCGGCCTGGTGACCGCCCTGCTGACCGCGTTCTACATGACCCGGATGATGTGGCTCACCTTCTTTGGTGAAGCCCGTTGGGAGGAGGGTGTCGAGCCGCACGAGTCGCCGAGGCTGATGACCATCCCGCTCATGGTGCTGGCCGCTCTCTCGGTTGTGGGCGGCCTGGTGAATACTCCGTTCAAGACGACGCTCGAGCACTTCCTGGACCCGGTTTTCGAAGCGGTCCACCTGGCCCCTGCCCCAGACGGTTCGCTCGCCTGGATCCTCGCCGCGGTGTCGGTTGCCGCCGGCATCATCGGAATTGGGGCCGCCATCCTGCGGTATCGCAGTCGGGTGCCGGCCGAAGGCGGGCTCGGATGGAGGTTGCTCGGCAACGGCTATTACATCGATGACCTGTACGCCGGCGTGTTTGCCAGGGGTGGCAAGCTGGGCGCGGCCTGGCTGGCATTCCGACTCGACGTCCGGGGAATCGACGGGGCTGTCGAAGGAATCGGATCTCTCACTCGCAGGGCTGGCGGATGGCTGCGACCCCTCCAAACCGGGTTCGTCCGTAGCTACGGACTGGCGATCATCGCCGGAGCCGTCGGCCTTTTGGCGTGGTTCCTGAGCAGAGGAGCACTGTGATGCCAGTGTCCAGTACCCAGTATCCAGTATCCAGTATCCAGAAGACCCACAACAGAATTCGGGAAACGGCTCTGCAGTTTTGGCTGGAGATTGAAGACTGGCGACTGGGGACTCCCTCGGTTACTGGTTACTGGCTACTGGTTACTGGCTACCCGTTCTCGTACACCCGAGAAGACGCGTCGAGGTGCGCAGCGTGAGTTTTCCCATCCTCTCCGCTCTCATCGTCCTTCCGGTCATAGGCGGTCTGACGGTTCTCTTCGTAAAACGAGACGACCTCGCGCTCCCGCTCTCGATTGCCTCGTCACTGGTGACATTCGGCGGCGCGGTATGGCTGCTGTTTGCCTTCGAGTCGGGCGAGGCCGGGTTCCAGTTCGTCGAGAAATCCGCCTGGCACGAGCCCTGGGGTGTCGGTTGGCATGTCGGTGTCGACGGAATCTCCTTACTGATGGTGGTGCTCACCGCGTTCTTGTTCCCGATCGCGCTGCTTGCCAGCACGGCCATCACCCACCGGGTCCGGCAGTTCGCCGCTTCGATGCTGTTCCTGCAGGCAGGCATCACCGGAGTGTTTCTGGCGCTCGACCTGCTGGTCTTCTTCATCTTCTGGGAGGCAATGCTGGTCCCGATGTACTTCATCATCGGGATCTGGGGAGGTGAGCGGCGGGTCCATGCTGCGGTGAAGTTCTTCCTCTTTACCGCGTTCGGGTCGGCGCTGATGTTTGCCGCGATCCTGTCGCTTGGTTTCCTGGTGTCCGACCAATTGGGCGGCCCGACCTTCGACTTCGTCGAACTGCTCGGTGCCGATCTGACCCGTAACGCCCAGTTCTGGTTGTTTGCCGCCTTTGGGCTTTCGTTTGCGATCAAGGTCCCGATATTCCCATTCCACACTTGGCTGCCAGATGCCCACGTCGAGGCACCCACCGCCGGTTCGGTGATTCTGGCGGGGGTCCTGCTGAAACTCGGTGCCTACGGCCTCATCAGGTTCAACCTCACCTTGTTCCCGGAGGCGGCGGTAGACCTGGTTCCGGTTCTGGCCGCGTTGGCTGTGATCGGCATCATCTATGGGGCGATCGTCGCCATCGTCCAGACCGATATCAAGCGGTTGGTTGCGTATTCATCTGTGAGTCACCTCGGTTTCGTTGTCCTCGGTGTGTTCGCTCTCACCACTCAGGGTCTGCAGGGCGGAGTGATTCAAATGGTGAATCACGGGCTCACGACCGGCCTGCTGTTCCTCCTCGTCGGCATGATCTACGAACGGCGCCATACCCGCGAGATCAGTGAGTTCGGCGGGTTGGCGACCGTGATGCCACTCTTCGCAGGTGCCTTCCTGTTTACCGCGTTCGCCTCGATCGGACTTCCCGGGCTGAACGGCTTCGTGGGAGAGTTCTTCGTACTGATCGGTTCGTACCTCTCATTGCCCGGCTACGCCGTCGCGGCCTCATTCGGCGTCGTGCTCGCCGCGGTCTACCTGCTGTGGGCCTACCA
>JAZGCP010000146.1:0-7476 GCA_036477035.1 Acidimicrobiia bacterium
GCTGCTCGGCCACCACGATGGCCATATCGATCGCGATGGCAAACCCGACGCCGTCGTTGCCGCCGCCCTGGCTGAAGATGAGGTCGTTGATGCCGATGACGTGCCCGGCGCCGTTGACGAGCGGGCCACCGGAGTTCCCGGGGTTGATGGCAGCATCGGTCTGCACCATGGGCACGCCGTTGATGTTGCGACCATTGGCGCTCACGATGCCGGCGGTCACCGTCTGTTCCAACCCGAATGGGCTCCCGAGGGCGATTGCGGTCTCCCCGACTCGGGCGGCGGTCCCGTAGCCGAGTATGGCGGTGGGGAAGCCCTCGCCATCGATGGAAACCACGCCGACGTCGGTGGTGTCGTGGGTGCCCACAACGGTGCCTTCGAACACTCGCCCGTCCGACAGGCGCACCTGTACGGTGTCGGATCCTTCGATCACGTGGGCGGCGGTGAGTATCAAACCCGACGAATCAAAGATCACTCCGGAGCCGAGGCCGGTATCCGATTCGAGCTGTACAACGGAAGGTCCGACCAGCGCGGCCACGGCGGCGATGCCGCCAGCGTCCACCGTGTCGCCGGTTGCCGGAACCGCGATGACGATCGGGGCGGTTGCGGACTCCACAGCCGTGGGAGGCGAAGTAGGTGCGACGGAGCGTCCGACGAAGAACCCGATGATCAGGACGATTGCCGCGCTGAGGACCAGTCCGGTGCGTTGCCTCGACCGGCGGGAGCGGGTCGGTTCCTCCGGGAACAGCTCGGGCTGCGGCTCTTGGGGTCGCTGGTCGACATCGGTTGTCATCTCGGTCGCCTCGATCGCTTTCAGATGTCAACCACGAATAGACCGAATGTCATCCCTACGTCGGCACCAGAGATCCGGGAAGGGCTGGCTGCTAGCTCCGCCGGAGACTCCAGCGGACGATGACCAGGCCGACGGTGACCGCAATGATTCCGTGCAGCGTCCATTGCCGGTCGCCGGTCATAAAGCTGGTGGGGGCGAACGCCACGCTCAAGCCCTGCAGTATCCAGATGGCACCCATCAGCGTGATCAGGACGCCGGTGACGATTCCGACACGTTGCATCGGCCGCATCGTATCGGCCAGCGCCGCGGTCGCTTCGGCGCCTCTGTTTGCTTTGTCGATTGACCTATGCGCCCGATGTCTGAGACCGACTTTGCCATGCCTATATTCCGGTCACTTGAGTGATGTGGAGGAGCCCATCAACGCGCACATGAGTCCGACCGGCGAAGGGATCGGGGGCCCTTCGTCTGCGTCCGACACGCGGGTCGCTCGATGACTGCCCTTGCGCCGCATGTCGTCGGCGTCGATGTAGGGAGCAGCTCGGCCCGAGCCGTGGCGCTCGACGCAGATGGGGTCGTCAGCGCGGATTTTATTGCACGGTATCCCATGGCAGATGCGTCGGTTCGCGGTCGGATCGATCCGGCGATGTGGCTGTCCGGCTTGCAGGCCGCGGTGTCCGGCCTCGGTGTGGGGACGCCGGCCGCCCTGGCGATCGGTGGATATGGGCCCTGTACGGTGGCGGCCAACGGCCAAGCCGCACTCACCTTTCGTTACCCGGTAGGCGACCCGAGCGACCCACGTGATCAGCATGTCGCCCAGACGGCAGAGCTTCGACAATTGTTCGGCCCGGACGTCGACCCGGTGTTGCTGTGGAATTGGCTGATCGCCCGTCTTGGGGGGCGATCAGGGATTCAGAGCGTGTGGCCCGGCGACGAACCACTTCCCGAGTTCGGCGAGCCGGTATCGGTCGGAACCGCGATTGGGACAACTTCAGGTGAATTCGACTTGGCGGCAGGTATTCCACTCGTCCCCGCCTCGAACGATGGATACTTGACTGCGTGGGCGGCCGGCATCGATAGCCCCGGCTTGGGCTTTGACCCGGGTGGAGTCACTGGCGGTCTCGGGGTGGCGATGGTGCCGAGCGGAGGTGGTGAAGTCGCTCCGTATGGAATCCCGAGCGCCGCCGCTGGAGTGCAGATCGTCGGCGGCCCGGTGGCGTCGCATGGTGCGATGCTCGAATGGTGGGCCGGGCTGGTGGGCGGCGAAATCGGGGAGTTGTTGGAGGCTGCTGCGTCCGTAGCTCCCGGATCGGACGGCGTTCTCGTGCTCCCGTTTCTCGAAGGCGAGCGCGCCCCCCGCTGGAACACAGAGTTGAGGGCGGAGATAGTCGGCTTGCACGCAAGCCACGATGCGGCAGTAGTCACTCGGGCGATTCTCGAATCCACGGCATTCGGACTGGCGCACATCGCCCGCGAAGTTGCCGCCCAGGGAGCCGTACTCGAGCGGTTGGTGTGTTGCGGCAAGCCTTCGCGGATTCCGCTGTGGACTTCGATCAAGGCTGCGGTGTTGGAGGTCCCGGTCGATGTTCCGCAGCAGCGGGAGATGGCGGCCTATGGTGCCGCTCTCGCCGCAGGAGCAGCCTTGGAGTGGTGGCCAATACCGGGTGCAGGCCAATCTGGAGACTGGCCGACACCGGAAGTGACAACGGTCGAAGCCGAGCCACTCACCGTCTATCGAGAGCAGCTCGAGCAGTTCATTGCTCTCGGAGACGCCGCTCAGGCTCGCACCACGGAGCGACATGGCGTCGGAAGGGAGAGAGTGTGACCCTGCGCTTTTTGGCGGTTGGCTTGGTGCTGTCCGTCTTGGCTGCAGCCTGCTCCGATCCGGTCGAGCTGGATGGCCGGGATCTTGTGGGGGACTTCAACCAGGACGGAAGAGTGGTGATAGGAGTGGCGACGGATGGTCCCCGCGATGACGGTGCCTACTACCAGGCACTGGTCGAGAGGATCGAGAGCATTTCCGCCGTCAACGGCTTCGACGAGCCGATCGTCGTGGACCTCATCGATCCGGCCGACGCCGATTCTGAGCTGGAGGCACTGGCGCAGCAGGGCGTAGACATCATCGCGGTCGGCTCCAGCGCTATTGCCGAGGGCCTCCCGGCACTCGCCCTCGAATACGACGAGATCTTCTGGTACTGCAACTGCGGCTCCGGCTCCGGAGCGACAGCCGGCGTCCTCAAGAGCGAGGACCGTGGCGCCGAGCTGTGGATCTCGGGGGGTTATGCGGCGGGCATCTTGATGTTGGAAAGCGAAGCCAGCAGTGCCGTGTTTCTAGGGTGCTGTGATCTCAACTTCGAGGCGGAGTCCTTCAACGCCTTCGTGTATGGCCTCACCCTCGTCGACTCGTCGTACACGGCCACGTATGTGCCGACCGGGAACTTCCCATTCGACTTCAACAACACCGCAGGTGCCACCGAGGCGTACATCAATGCGGTCGCCGAAGGAGCCGACGTCGTAGTGCCGTTCTTGGGCGGCGCACATGAGCCGATCGTGCGGCTCGCCAATGATGACGATGTCATCGTGATGACTGCCGGCTCCTCACGGGGGTGTGAGCGTGACGACCTCGACTACGCCTTCGAGGTCAAATTCGATGCCGGAGACTACGTCACCCCCATCTTTGCCGACATCCTCAACGGGGTGGCCAGCGAAGGCGGGGTCCGTGAGTTTCACGTGGGGATCGATCCGGAAGTCGGTGCCGAGTTCTGCGATGGCGCCACCAGCGAGCAGATCGACATGCTCGACGCCCTCAACGTCCGTATCGGAGCCGGCGAATTTGCCGAACAGATCACCGCGATCGTGTCGGAGGCCTACGGCTTCTGAGTGCAGGTACGAGGCAGGAGGGATCCTTGCGGGCTGCTCCGCCGCGGTGCGACTCATAGGATCGAGGGCATGACTCAGTCGAGTGGACAGGCCAGCGACCCCCCGGTGGCTCTCGAAGCGACGGCATTGACCAAGCGCTTTGGGTCGACCGTGGCGTGCGACGACGTCGACCTGGTGCTACGACGGGGACAGATCCACGGGATCCTTGGTGAGAACGGCGCCGGTAAGTCCACGCTGATGAAGATGCTTGCGGGCCTGATCGTGCCCGATGGCGGCTCGATCGCGATCGACGGTAAACCGTGCCGGATCTTGGAGCCGCTCGATGCAGCCAGGCTCGGCATCGGCATGGTTCACCAGCAGTACAGCCTTGTAGACGCCCTCACCGTATGGGAGAACGTGGCCCTTGGAGAGACGGGCGCGTTGTCTCGGGAGGAGACCAGGGAGCGGGTCATCGCCATCAGCGAGCGATACGGCCTCGAGGTGGATCCCGACGCCTACGTCAGGGACCTGACTGCCGGTGTCCGCCAGCGGGTAGAGATCATCAAGTGCCTGCGGCACGAGCCGCGCATCCTCATCCTCGACGAGCCGACCTCGGTGCTGACGCCGGAGGAATCCGCCCAGCTGTTCGAGGTTCTGGGTGAGGGGGTGCGACGGGAAGGATGGGCCGTCGCACTGGTAAGCCACAAGCTGGACGAGGTGCTGCAAGCCACCGACCGGATCACGATCATGCGCGACGGAAGAGTGGTCGAAGAGGTGACGACCGCCGCCGCCGACGCGCCCTCGCTGGCTCGTGCGATGGTGGGTCGTAGGGTGACGCTCCGTGCTTCCGCGGCGGCGATTGGCGGTTCGGTGGAAGAGATCGACGCCGGACCGGAGCATCCTGCAACGGCAGATCAGCAGCCTCCAATCCTCGAGATAGCCGATGCCTCCCTGCGCGCACCCGATGGCGCCGTACTCCTGGATGGACTGTCACTCGAAGTTCGACCCGGCGAGATCGTCGGCATCGCCGGTGTCGAAGGAAACGGGCAGACCCCCCTCAGCCAGGTTCTGTCGAGCCTATTGACGCTCGATTCTGGCCGGGTGATGGCGGAAGGTACCGAAGTCGCCACCGGCAAGGCAGGGGCGATGGCGGAGGCCGGCATCGTGGTCATTCCGGCAGATCGGCATGCATCGGGATGCGTGCCCGACATGTCGGTTGCCGAGAACCTCGTGCTGTCGTCCATGCACAAGATGGCGACGCGGGGGATTCTGCGTCGCGACGAGATCAGAGCGCACGCGCTGAAGCTCATTGACGAGTTCGACATTCACGTTTCCAGCCCGGATGCTCCCCTCGGACAGCTGTCGGGAGGCAATCAGCAACGGGTGGTGTTGGCCCGGGCCTTGTCGGTCGGGCCCAAGGTGCTGGTGGCGCACCAACCGACCCGGGGTCTCGACGTCGGAGCCATCGAGTACATCGGCGAGCGGTTGCGAACAGCCGCCGACGGCGGGATCGGTGTCCTACTGATCTCGACCGATCTCGGTGAAGTCGTCGCCCTGGCCGATCGGATCATCGTCATCTATCGGGGCGCCATCATCGGCGAAATGACCCGGTCGGAACTCGACATCGAGAAGCTCGGACTTCTCCTCGGGGGCTCGGTCGACGCAGAAGGTGCCGCATGAGCCGGCTCGAAGCCCCTCCCGAGCAGATTCCCGACCCCCGGCTGACCGACGGGCGATGGCGTCCGGCGCTGGAGATGGCCTTTCTGTACGTTCTGAGCATCGGGGGGGCGCTCTTCATCTCGGCTGTGCTGGTGGCGATAACGGGCAACTCTTGGCAGAAGGTTTTCGGAGCCCTGCTCGATGGTGCCTTCCTCGCCCCCGGCCGCTGGGGCGAGACCTTGACCGTGGCGGCGCCCATGCTGCTGGTGGCGTTGGGAATGGTGATTGGGGTCAAGGCCGGCCTGTTCAACATCGGTCAAGAAGGTCAGGTGCTGATGGGGGCCATGGCCATGGCCTTTGTCGGGACCAAGCTCGATGGTCCCGGGGCGTTTCTGCTCATCGGTGGCCTGGCGCTGGGGATGATCGCCGGCGGCGGATACGCCGCACTGGCGGCCTTCATGCGGTTCAAGCGAGGCGTGCCCGAGGTCATCTCGACGCTGCTGTTGGTCTTCATCGCATTCCAGATAATTGGGTTTGCGGTGACGACCGACTGGATGCTGCGAGACCTCGATCCCACTCGGCCGTCTCGTGCTTCGACGAGCGCTCCACTGCCCGACGACATTCGATTGCCGATAGTTCGGATCTTCGGCAACGAGTTTCCGATCGGGATCATCATTGCCCTGCTGCTGGCCGGCCTCGTAGCCTTCATGCTGGGCCGCACCCTGTGGGGTTTCAGGATCCGCTTGCTCGGCCACAATCCGCAGGTCGCCCAGAAGACCGGTGTAGCCGCTTCCAGGATGGGAACCAGGGCGCTGTTCTTGTCTGGTGGCTTCGCCGGGCTGGCGGGGGCCGTGATGTTGTCGGGCGGCGGCTCGTCGTACCGGCTCTCTCCCGGGTTCTCCACCAACATCGGCTGGCAGGGATTGTTGGTTGCTCTGTTGGCTCAGAGCAGACCGCTGGTGGCGATCCCGATGGCGATTCTGTTCGCTTCGCTTCGCACCGGTGCCGGGTTCTTGGCGGCGACAGGCGTTGAACGCAAGATTGTCGACGTCGTGCAAGGTTTGCTGGTGCTGGCGTTGCTGGTTCCGCCGGCGATTCAGTTCATTCGGAAGCGACGTCGGGCTCTGGCCTCGGCAGGTGAGGAGCTCGACTGATGGGTGACTTCTTTTCGGCTGTGGCCGACATCTTCACCAGCCCGACCATGTACGGCAGCGCCGTGCGATTGGGTGGGTTCATTGCCTTTGCGGCCTTGGGTGAACTCGTCGCCGAGAAGGCCGGCACAATCAATATCTCGGTCGAAGGATCGCTTCTGGCAGGTGCCTTTACCGGCGCCGTCGGCTACGACCTCACGCAGTCGATTCCGCTCGGGCTGGTGGCGGCGGTGTTCGGAGGCCTGTTGGTGGCTCTGATTCAGGCGAACATGAGCCACCGCCTGACCGCAGACCAATTCATCGTTGGGCTGACCGCCAACTTGCTCGTCCTCGGACTGGTCGGCTTTCTCAACGGGCATCTCGATCCGGTGGCGCGTCGCGCCAGTGTGCTGGAGATCCCGGTGCTGTCCGATATCCCCTTGATTGGGCCGGCGCTGTTCGGTCAAACGTGGCCAACCTATCTGCTCTATCCGCTGGTTCCGCTCACGTGGTGGCTTCTGTATAAGACGCGCTGGGGTCTCGAGGTACGGGCGGTGGGGGAGAACCCGCAGGCAAGCGATGTTTCGGGCATCGATGTCAACAAGCGTCGCCGCCAGGCGATCTACTACGGCGGCATCCTTGCCGGTCTCGGCGGAGGCTTCCTGGTCCTCGGTCAGATCGGGAGCTTCGACACCGCCGCCGTGGGCGGCAGAGGGTTTATCGCGATCGCGGCGGTCTATTTTGGTGGATGGACTCTGTTCGGCACGATGCTGGGGGCGTTGGTGTTCGGTTTGGCCGATGCCTTCCGGCTGGCGGTGCCGGTCCTCGGATACCACCTGAATGCCCAACTGCTGGCTGCGTTGCCGTACGTGCTCACTCTTGCTGTGATGTATCTGATCACCAAACAGTTTCGCCAGCCGGCCGCATTGTCCAGGCCGTTTATTCGCGGCTTGCGTTGACCAAGCAGGCCGGTCCATGAAGCCGGGGAACCTGGATCCGCGGCGCGTGTCAGTCCTGGTAGACGCCACGCACCGGTAAGCC
>JAZGCP010000147.1:0-3885 GCA_036477035.1 Acidimicrobiia bacterium
GGCCGGCCCCGCTCCCCCAGCCACACCAGTATCCGTCTGGAGGGTCGGTGGCGTCCCAGCCATCGAAGACCAGATCGCCGCTGGCGACCAGATCGTTCTCATCGACCCCGCGAACGATCGGTCCGAAGCCTTCCGGAAGGAGGTAGACCTGAGGAGGTGCCGTCGTCGGCGTCGCCGCGCTGGTTGCCGGAGCCGCGGTCGTGGCAGGCGCCGCGGTGGTCCCCGGAGCCGCCGTCGTCCCGCTGGTAGCGGGAGGAGAGCTGGTGGTGGAGGCCGCCACAGTGGTGGCGCTGGTCTCCGCCGCGGACAGAACCGGGTCGGGATCGTCGCTGGTCAAGAGCACCACGATCAGGACCACGAGCAGGGTCGCGATGAGGGTGCCGAAAAAGATAATGATCCTGGAGCTGCGGTCGTTCACACCCACCTCCCTCGTCGAGTCATCCGGTTATCAAAGCCCGAGCGCGCCTGCCAGAGCGGCGCGGTGATCGGCAGGCGCTCCGAACAGGAGCTCGTCCGTCTTCGCCCGCTTGAAGAAGAGGTGGGCGTCGTGTTCCCAGGTGAATCCAATCCCGCCGTGTATCTGAATGTTGTCCCCGGCAGCCTGCGAATAGGCCTCCGAGCAGTAGGACTTGGCAAGGGGGGCGGCAATGGCGAGGTCATCGTCTCCCACCGCGGCCGCCCAGCCGGCGTAGTACGCCGCCGACCTCGCAGACTCGATCGCGACCAACATGTCGGCGCATTTGTGCTTGATCGCCTGGAACGAGCCAATGGGCCGTCCAAACTGGATTCGTGCTTTGGCGTACTCGACCGACATGTCAAGACACTGTTGAGCGCCTCCGACTTGTTCGAAGGCCAGAGCAACCACCGCCCGCTGCAGCGTCTCCTGCAACCGCGACCACCCCGAACCCGGGTCTCCTAGGACCGCCGTCGCCTGAACCCGAACGGCGGTGAAAGTGATCTCGGCCTGCTTGCGGGTTTGGTCCATCGTCTCGACCCGTCTCGATTCGATTCCGTCGGTGTCGGCAGGCAGCAGGAACAGCGAGATGCCCTCCGAACCAGACGACGAAGGTTCGGTTCGAGCCACCACGATCAGGGTGTCGGCGGTATGTCCATCGATTACAAAATACTTGACTCCTTCGAGCACGAACCCGTCAGCTTCGCTGGTGGCCGTCATCTCTATACCGGCCGCATCCCATCGACCACCTGATTCGAGATGTGCCACGGCAAGCCGCAACTCGCCAGACGCCACAGCCGGCAGGATCGTCTGCTTCTGCTCCTCGGTGCCGGCGGTGAGCACGAGGTCGGCGCCGAGCACGATCGACGACAGAAAGGGAGTCGGAAACAGTTTGCGGCCCATCTCCTCCATCAGGATCGCCTGCTCCATGAAGGTGAAACCGGCGCCGCCATATTCCTCTGGAATCGCCATGGCCTGCCAACCCTGAGCAGCGGTCTCTTGCCAGAGGCCCTCATCGAATCCTTCGGCGGTCTCCATCAGTCGCCTCACAACATCGAAACCGGCCTTATCGTCCAGGAACCGGCGGGCGGTCGCCCGCAGCATTTCCTGTTCTTCGCTGAACGCGAAGTTCATCGCCGGCCTCCAGTCGAATCGACGGCGCGAGCGTAGTGGTGCCCACCACCGGCGCCGGACCCATGCCAGAGTATGGCCACGACCGATCGGGAGGACACCGGAATGCAATTCGGCTTGATGACAGAACCCCAGCTCGGGATGAACTACGACACGCTCCTGGAGTTGGCGACCTGGGCCGAAGCAGCGGGACTCGACGCCTTCGCCCGTTCGGATCACTACTCCTTCATGGACATCGAGGCACCCCATGCCACCGATGCCTTTGCCACCCTCGGAGGTCTGGCTCGCGACACGAATCGGCTCGAACTCGTCGTTCTGGTCAGCCCGATCACTTTTCGCCATCCGGGCGTCATCGCCAAGATGGCCGCCACGATCGACGAGATGTCCAATGGACGGTTCCGGCTCGGCCTCGGCACCGGCTGGATGGAGGAGGAGCATGCCAACTTTGGTCTCGAGTTCTTCGATCAGAACGAGCGTTTCGAACGTCTCGAAGAGGCGCTCGCCTACATGCATCACGCATTCGGCCGCACGCCCGGGCCGTTCCACGGCGAGTACTACAGGCTCGAGGAAACAGAGGTCCACCCCCGACCCGTCGGAGCCCTCCCGATCATCGTCGGCGGGCAGGGACCCAAACGAACCCCCAGACTCGCAGGAACCTATGCCGACGAATACAACTTCGTGCCCCAGTCGGGTGAGGAAGTCACCAGCCGGATCACGGCCGCCCGCGCCGCGGCCGAACAGGCCGGGCGTGACCCGGACGCGCTGCTGATAAGCACGATGACGGCGGTTGTTGCCGGAACCGACCAGGCCAACTTCGAGGAAATCCTGCAACGGATCGCGACCGCCGATCCGTTCGGGCGCACCTCCGAGGAAATCGCGACGAGCTACCGGGAACGAGGACGCCCGATAGGTACTCCGGATGAGGTGCAGGCAACCGTCGCCCACTACGCCGAACTCGGATTCGATCGGATCTACGTCCAGCACTTCGGACCGTACGAGACCGACCTGCTGGACGATGTGTTCCAGGCGCTGCGGGGCCCCCAGTAGCCAGTACCCAGTAACCAGTACAGCTACGCGTTCCTGGGTACTGGGTACTCGACGATGGTGCCACCGGTATCCCGGCAGGCGCGTCACCTGGGTCCGATGAGGCACCGTCTGGTACTGGCTACTCCAGACGGCCCGAGTTGCATCGAGTGGTCCGAGCCCTCGACCCACCTTTGGTACGCGCACGGGCGCCGATATCCTCCGGCTCATGCCTGATCTTCTAGTCATCGACGACCTGCGCGCCTCGGCCGAAGGCGTCGAGATCCTCAAGGGTGTCTCGCTCACCGTCAAGCGGGGTGAGATCCACGCCCTCATGGGGCCCAACGGATCCGGAAAGTCCACTCTGGCCAATGTCTTGATGGGCCATCCGAGCTACAAGATCTCTGGGTCGATCCGGTTCAAAGGCGAGGAAATCTCCGCGATGACCCCCGAGCAGCGCGGCCGCCTGGGAATGTTCCTGGCGTTTCAGTACCCGGAAGAGATTCCAGGTGTCTCCGTCGTCAATTTCCTTCGAGCCGCTCTCTCCAATCGAACCGGAACCGAATACACGGTGCTCGAACTTCGCCTCAAGGTCACCGACGCCATGAACGCTCTGGGGATGGACGCGACGTTCGCCGACCGCTATCTGAACGAAGGGTTTTCCGGCGGCGAGCGCAAACGCAATGAGGTGCTGCAGATGGCGGTACTCGAACCGCAGCTGGCAGTACTCGACGAAACCGACTCCGGCCTGGACATCGATGCGCTCAAGATCGTCGCCGAGGGAGTCGGACAACTGGCAGGCCCCGACCGGGGCTTTCTCATCATCACCCACTACCAGCGCATGCTCGACTACATCACTCCCGACGTCGTCCATGTATTCGTCGACGGGCGCATCGTCGATACCGGTGGTGCCGACCTGGCACAGCGGATCGAGGAGGAGGGGTACGAGGCCTTTCGCGTAGGAGCAGGCTCGTGAAGCCCCCCCTCGACACCGTCCGCATCCGCAAGGACTTTCCGATCCTGTCGCGCCGGGTCAACGACAAGCCCCTGGTTTACCTCGACAGCGCCGCCACGACCCAGAAGCCGTCTCAGGTGATCGATGCAATGAGCGACTTCTATCAACTGCACAATGCGACCGTTCACCGCGGCGCGTACACGCTGGCCGAGGAGGCAACCGCGCTGTACGAGGGGGCGCGTCAGAAGGTCGCCGACTTCATCGACGCCGCTTCATCGGCCGAAGTGGTCTTTACGAGGGGCACCACCAGC
Source organism: Acidimicrobiia bacterium (assembly GCA_036477035.1). Lineage (GTDB taxonomy): Bacteria > Actinomycetota > Acidimicrobiia > Spongiisociales > UBA11373 > JACZWZ01. Next base: position 3,875 of record JAZGCP010000147.1, read on the forward strand.
GCGATCAACAC
>JAZGCP010000148.1:0-2889 GCA_036477035.1 Acidimicrobiia bacterium
GGTCTGCCGGATGCACCTCTGAGGCTATCCCGAGCGCCTTTGCCTCCTCGGCGGTGACGTGCCGCCCGGTGTAGATGAGGTCCCGCGCCGGACCGAGCCCGATAAGCCGCGGCAGTCGTTGGGTGCCGCCGGCGCCTGGAAAGAGCCCAAGCACGATCTCGGGTTGCCCGCACCGAGCATCGTCTGCGAAGAATCGGAAGTCGCACGCCAGAGCCAGCTCCATCCCCCCGCCCATCGCAAAGCCGCGGATCGCGGCGACCACCGGCTTCGCCAGCCGCTCCAGTCGCGTCAACACCCGAGACAGATCTTCACCCACCGAAGCCGGATCGAGTCCGGCGTCGAGGGAGGCCTTGAATGCCTTGATGTCCGCACCGGCGGCAAAGTGAGGATCTCCGGTCACGACAACTGCCCTCACTCCGGGGTTTTCCGCCTGCTCGACGGCGAGGTCGAGGTCGGCCACCAGTTCCGCCGAGATCGCGTTGACCGGAGGCCGATCCAGGGTTATGACCCCCACATCTCCTTCGGCCGTGAATCGCACGGTATCGGTCACGGGTTCTCCTGACATTGGTTCCATCGCCATTGTCGTCGGTCGCGACGACATCGCCTATCGGTACGGCCCCTGTGCTCATGGCTCTTCGCCATACGGCTCATCGCTATGTGACCCGGGGCCCCAGCCCCAGGTCACCGAGTTCGCGCCTTATCTAGCTCCGGCGTTCGGGTCCTGTTCGGCCCCGAGCCGCCTCCGCATGGCGGTGCCGCCCGAAGGGCGGCGCTGTGCTCTACGGCGCGCCCTCTAGATCTCGGCGAGGCGATCCGCCGCAGTCCAAGGGTCGGTGTCCCCCCGCTCCACCGAAGCCGCCAATTCGGCACCCGCCCCGGACTCGAGTGCCTTGTCGGCTCGTTCTCTGAGCCGAGCGGCCAAGGCCGTTCCCAGCTCGGCTCGCCTCCTACGTCGTCGAGCCTGCTCGATCCCGGCATCCCCGAGGTGGGCTTGGTGGCGTTCGACGGCTTCCCATACATCGGAGATGCCCGACCCGCGGGAAGCGATGGTCTCCACGATCGGTGGCTCCCAATCGAGATCACCACCCAGCGCCAACATTGATCGAAGATCGGCAATCGTGTCCCGCACCCCCGGCCGGTCGGCCTTGTTGACGACAAAGATGTCGCCGATCTCGAGGATCCCGGCCTTGGCAGCCTGAATGCCGTCACCCCAGCCCGGAGTGAGTATCACCAGCACGGTGTCGGCGGCACTTGTCACTTCGACCTCGTCCTGACCAACCCCCACTGTCTCGATGATGATGCGGTCGAACCCGGCCGTTTCCATGGCCACCAGAGCCTTTGGAGCAGCTTCGGACAGCCCACCGAGATGACCCCGACTGGCCATGGATCGGATGTAGACGCCCTCGTCGAGAACGTGATCCTGCATGCGAACCCGATCGCCGAGAACAGCTCCGCCGCTAAAGGGACTCGTAGGATCGACTGCAAGCACGCAGATCGATTCGTCCCGTGCCCTGGCGAGCGAGATGAGCTGGTCGGTGAGCGTGCTCTTGCCCGCGCCCGGGGCACCGGTGATGCCGAGCCGGTGGGCCGGACGGGTGGCCTCAAACGCAGCTCGCAGAGCTTCGGCGGCTCCAGCTCCACCCTCCTCGACGAGGGTGATGAGACGGGCCAGCGCCCTTCGATCACCGGAGGCAGCCGCCGCCACGAGTTCGATTGGGTTGGAAGGTACGGCCACCGGGCGAGGATACCGAGGTGCCCGACCGGTACCGTGCCGGCATGGTCGAAACGCGCCGGCAGTTGGAGATGATCTTGCGCGCCGGTGTGACGGCCGTCGATCCGGAGCGCCTCGTTGCAGACCGGCTCCAAAACGGACCGCCCCTGCCCGAACATGCCGGGATCGTCGTGCTGGCGGTCGGAAAAGCAACAGCCGGGATGGTCCGCGGAGCCATCAAGGCACTGGGGACCGAGGCACGGGGAGTTGCCGTCTGTCCGGCACCAGCAAGGCTCTCCGGCTTCGACGTCATCGTCGGTGAGCATCCGATTCCGGGACCCGGATCCTTCGAGGCCGGGCTTCGTCTCATGGCTGCCGCCGCGGCCGCCGGACCGGACGATCTGGTTCTCGTTCTGCTGTCGGGTGGAGCATCGGCGATGGCCGAAGTCGCGGCGTCGGGAGTCTCGGAACAGCAGATCATCGACGCCACGACCTCGCTACTCGTATCAGGCACACCGATCGCTGAAATCAATGAGCAGCGACAGATTCTGTCCGCGTTCAAGGGGGGCGGTCTTACTGCAGCGGCGCGCCCATCACGGGTGATCACTCTCGCCATCTCCGACGTCGTCGATGCAAGTCCCGACGCCATCGGAAGCGGACCGAGCACCGGATCCGACTTATTCGAGGTGATCGCCGACGGCTTCATGGCGGCTCGGGCGGCTGTGCGAGCGTGTCGAGAGGCAGGCCTGGTGCCTGAGATGCTGGCCGATCCGATCGGCGGACCGGCCTCCCCGGCCGGTCGCGCCCTGGGCAGAGCCTCGGTCTGGCTCGCCGAAGAATCCGCCCTGGTTGGATTCGGTGAGACCACCGTCCGGGTCGAAGGGACGGGTCGAGGCGGCCGCAACCAGGAGTTTGCACTCGCCGCCGCACTCGAAATCGCCGGAACGAGCGCACTGGTCGGCTCGATCGGAACCGACGGGGTGGACGGCCCCACCAAGAATGCAGGGGCGGTCGTGGACGGAACGACAATCGAGCGAGGGGTGGCGCTGGGGCTCGATGCGGCGACACACCTCGCCGGTCACGACAGCGCAACCTTCCTCGAGGCAGTGGGGGACGTCGTGGTGACCGGCCCAACCGGAACCAACGTGGGTGACCTGGCAGTCGCCATCAAGCCGTAG
>JAZGCP010000149.1:0-4508 GCA_036477035.1 Acidimicrobiia bacterium
GATGTGTGGTCGGCAGGCGGAACCCCGACGACCGTGTTCCCGATACCGCTGCAGACTCTGATCGAACTGACCGGGGCGACGTGGGTGGAAGCAACCGAGTCCTGAGTCCAGACTTCAGACTTCAGACTTCAGACTTCAGACTTCAGACTCCAGACTCCAGACTCCAGACTCCAGACTCCAGACTCCAGACTCACTCGAGCGTGGTGACTCCGGCCGGATCGATCCCGACATTGATCGTCTGGCCGTCCGACACCGGCTCGGGGCTCGATACTTCGACCGACCCGCCGCCGAGAGCGACCGTCGCCACCCAGTCCGGACCCCGGTAGCGGGACGAGATCACGGTGGCGACAACCGACCCGCCGATCCTGGCGGCTCCGGGGCGAATCAAGAGAGTCGCCGTCCCTTCGGGCGCCGAGATTGGTATCTGCAGCCCGTCGACCGCGGCGACTCCGTTGGTGACTGTGGCGGTCACGATCCCGTTGTGACCGACGATCCGGGCCACGTCGACAGTACGCGGTTCGCTCCAGATCTGGGCCGGTGGGCCGGTGGCGGCAGCTTGGCCTTCGACCAGGACCGTTACCCGGTCTCCGAGAGCGAACGCTTCTTCGGTGTCGTGGGTGACGATGATGGTGGGTACGCCGGTTCGGTCGAGCAGGGCTCTCAGTTCCTCAGCCAGCGTGCGGCGCAGGTCCGGATCGAGCGAGCCGAGCGGCTCGTCGAGCAGCAAGAGCCGGGGGCCGGGTGCCAGCGTCCGGGCCAACGCAACTCGCTGGGCCTGGCCCCCCGACAGCTGGTCGATCCGGCGGCGCTGCAACCCTTCGAGATCCACCATGGCCAACGCTTCCTCGACCCGGTCGTCGATATCTGGCGTGTCCTGCATTCGCAGCCCGTAGCCGACGTTGTCGCCGACGTCGAGGTGAGGAAACAGGGCAAAGTCCTGGAATACCAACCCGATCCGGCGTTGGTGAGGTGGGATCGGGCCGAGATCCCTGTTATCCAGGGTGATCGACCCGGCCACGATCGGGACCAGGCCGGCGATCGCCCGCAGCACCGTGGTCTTGCCGGAGCCGCTGCGGCCCAGTAGGGCGAGCGTCTCGTCCCGTTCCAGGCTCAGATCGACGCCGTCGACCGCCAGGAGCTCGCCGTAGCGGACGGTGAGGTCGGTGACCCGCAGCATCAGAAGCTTCCCACCCCGGGAGCCCGCATCCGCTCGAGAAGCGCCACGACTGCCCCGGTGACAACGACCAGCAGCAGCGACAGTGCGAATGCCGCTGAAGCGTTGGTCGGTCCGGGCCGTCGGAACAGGCCGAAGATCGCCAGCGTCATGGTCCTTCCGCCGGGACGCGCCACGAACAGCGTGGCGCCGAACTCGCCCAGACTGATGACGAACGCCAGCGCGGCCGCGCCGGCGCCGGCCGGCGTGAGCATCGGGAGATCGATTGTCCGCCACACCCGGCCGGGCGCCGCCCCGAGCACGGCGGCTGCCTGGCGCAGCTTGGGTCCGATCGAGCGGATCACCGGAACCGTGCCTCGGATCACGAACGGCACGGCCACCAGGGTGTGAGCGATCGGCACCAGTCCCCACCAGGCTCGGAGGTCCACGGGGGCGTCGAGCGCGACGACGAATCCGAAGCCGAGGGTCACCGCCGACGAACCGATGGGGAGCATCAGCAGCGTGTCGAGCCACCGTCCCATACCGCCGCGGCGCGCCGCGATCACAACCGCCGCCGGGAGAGCCACCAGCATGGTCAGGGTGCAGGCAATGGCGGCAAACCGCAGCGAGTTGCCGATGGCGGAGGTGACGTCCACCACCGACGGATCGACCGCACCGAGTGCCCGAAGAGAACCGAGGCCGATGCCACCCCCGGCGGTGAGCACCCGCCAGATGATGACCGCGATCGGTATGACGCTGATCGCCAGGGGCGTTCCCACCGCCGCCGCCACCAGCCATCGCTGCCTGCCCACCGGCCGTTGGGCGGTGGCGGCCGCGGGGAGCAGGTGCTGGCCGATGCCGCTGCGCTCCTGGTGGCGGGCGTAGATGATCAACCCCGCCGTCACCCCGACCACCTGGAGCAGCGCCAGGACGGCGGCCGCCGGAAGATCGAACACGAGAGCCGCGGAGCGGTATATCTCCACCTCGATCGTGGTCAGATTCGGCGCACCGAGCAGCAGTGCGATTCCGAAGGATGTGAACGAGAAGAGGAAGACGATCGCGCCGGCCGCCGTGATGGACGGTCTGAGGAGAGGGAGCGTGATCGTGCGGAATACGGTCCACGGTTTGGCACCCAGCGATGCGGCAGCCTCTTCGAGTCGGGGATCAAGGTGGCTCCACAGGCCCCCCACGGTCCTGATCACGACCGCCAGGTTGAAGAAGACGTGGGCTGCAAGGATGGCCCACACCGTTCCGGCGAGATCGACTCCCAGGACTCCGCCGGGTCCGATGAGTGCCAGGAACGCGATGGCGACGACGACGGTCGGCAGGACGAAGGGGATGGTCACCAACACCCGGGCGAGAGCGCGGCCGGGGAATCGAAATCGGGAGAATGCGTAGGCCGCCGGAACGCCGATGAGCAGCGTGAGAATGGTGGAAGCGACGGCCTGCCACAGCGTGAACCACACCGTCGACAGCGTTGTCCCTTTGCTCAGGAGGCCTGTGACTCGACCCGGGTCGTCGCCGATGCCGGTGGCGATTATCGAGGCCATCGGCCAAACAAAGAACACGATCCCCAGCACCACCGCCGGAAGGGCGAGTAGCGCCGAGCGACGCGGCGTCATCGCAGAACCGTGTCGATCCACTCGGTCAGCCAGCGCTCCCGGTTTTTTTCGATCGTATCGGGGTCGATGCTGGCGGGATCTGACGGCACCACTGCGTTGGCGATGAACACCTCCGGCAGCATCGCGGCCGGGTTTACGGGAAAGACGAACATCGATGAAGGCACCGACTCCTGGAATGGGACGGCGAGCATGAAATCGATCAACTGTCGTGCCGAGTCTCGATTACGGCTGCCGCGCAACACGCCGGCGTATTCGACCTGGCGAAAGCACCCGTCTTCGATCACTGCGGTGGTCGCCCGGTCGATCGGCGGATCGGAGAACAGGACCTCGGCCGGGGGCGACGAGGCGTAGGAGACGACGATCGGACGAGAACCGGTCCCGGTGGCCGAGAAAGACGAGTAGTAGGCGGTTCCCCAGTCGGCGACGATCTCGACGTCGTTGGCTCGCAGGTCCGTCCAGTAGTCGCGCCAGGTGTAGGGATCGGTCTCGCCGAAGCGGTCGATCGTGGCCAGGAGAAATGCCAGACCCGGGCTTGAGATCGTGGGATCTGGTACGACGAGCATTCCCCGGAACCGCTCGTCGGTGAGCTCTTCCAGCGATGTCGGAGGATCCGGGAGTAAAACCGTGTCGTAGTTGAGGCACACATCTCCGAAGTCGATCGGAGTGACCAAACCTTCGGCGGTGCCGTAAGCCTCGACGAAGCCCACGCCGGTGTTGCTGCGGTACGGCTCGAACAGGTCGGCGTCGATGGTTCTCGATAGGAGCGTGGTGTCGACCCCGAATAGGACGTCGGCCACCGGATTGCCGCTGGCGAGGATCGCCTGGTTGATCACGATCCCGGCGTCACCACCCCGGATGATCTCCACTTCGATCCCGGTCTCGTTGGTGAACTGCGCCAGCAACTCGTCGGGCACTGCAAAGAAGTCGTGAGTGAGCAACCGCACGGTGGCCGGGCCTGAATCATCGGCGCAGGCTGCTGCGACCAGAACGATTGCCAGTAGCAATGCGATTCGTTTCATCATTCACCCCTCGTAATCACAACGAACACCACGCCCTGATGGACCTTGATCTCAATGCTGTCTCCGAGGGCTTCGTTGCTGATGCCGTGCGTCGTGCCGCGCGTCAGGGGAGCGGCCTCGAGACTCCATCGGGTGCCGGCGATCGAGACCACAGCCTCATCCGACACCGGAATCACCGAAACGAGATCCTCGGGCAAGGTGTCGAGCGCCAGGTCGCCCCGGGCGACGTGGGTGACGCTCCAACCGGAGTGCCATTCGATGGCAATGCCGGACCAACGATCATCGCTGAGCAGCATTGCTATCCCGAGCAGATGATCGAGCCGTCCGGCTCCTCCGCCTGCGATCACGATCCGGGTACCGCCACGGTCGACTGCAGCATGGAGAGCCAGGTCCAGATCGGTGGCGTCCTTGTCGGTCGGGTGCTCTTCGACGGTGGCTCCGGCTGTGACTGCGGCGTCCAGTTGAGAACGTTCCACCGAGTCGAGGTCGCCCACCACCAGATCGACTTGCACGCCGAGCGCCTCGGCCAATCCCAGACCCGAGTCCGCCGCGATGACCATGTCGGATCGAGGGAGTGCGGTGGTCGGCGGCGGACCGCCCCCGGTGAGGATGAGAATCGTCGAAGTCACTGCTGCCTCCGCTGGCATTACCCAGATCAGGTCGTCTCGGGTCGGTGGTCGAGCCACCCTCTCAGTCCTCGTGGACTCCCCGGTG
>JAZGCP010000015.1:0-11251 GCA_036477035.1 Acidimicrobiia bacterium
GAGTGAAAACGGGGTAGCGCCGGGTGACGAGCTACAACGAAATGGTCGGGTCTCGTTTGCGGTCGATCCGCAAGCAAAGAGGGCTGTCGCTGCAGGATGTCCAGCGTCTATCCGAGGGCGAGTTCAAGGCGGCCGTGGTCGGTGCCTACGAGCGCGGCGAACGCAGCCTGTCGCTCCCTCGGCTTCACCGTCTCTCCGGCTTCTTCCAGGTTCCGATCTCACAATTCCTGCCCCAGGACGAGGATGGCGAACGGACGATGGAACCGCTCCCGAGCGGCGGCGTGACGATCGACCTCAACCGCCTCGAACGCATGTCGGGTACCGATGCGGTCATTTTCAATCGTTTCTTGCGATCGATTCAGATGATGCGCCAGGACTTCAACGGCAAGGTGCTGACCATCCGGCGTGGCGATTTACGGCTTTTGGCGTTACTCATCGACCAATCCGAGGAAGCCTTTTCGGAGCGTCTCACTGAGCTGGGGCTGATTGGTGATCTGTGAGTTAGTCGTTAGTCTTTAGTCATTAGGGGCGATCGCCTCGCTTCGCTCGGCGGGCGATCCTCATCGGTGAACGGCATCGCGTGTCACGCGTTCCGACTGGTGACTGGCTTCTTCTTGCGATGTGCCAGAGAGTGGTGCCAGAGCGATATACTGCTTTGTCCCCATGACCCCCTCGTATCGAGGATTCTCGTGACGCACACACCGCTCATTGATATAGAGCTGCGCGTCCCCGGTGACCACCTGATGCTGGCCCTGCTGGGCGAGCGCGACGGCTACCTGAAAGCCGTCGAGGCGGCCTTTCCGGAGGCGCGTATCGTGGCGCGCGGCGACGAGCTCAAGATCAGCGGCGTGGAATCAGATGCGCGGTCTGTCAATACCGTTTTCGAAGAGCTCCTGGTGTTGGTTCGTGAGGGGCAGGTTCTCGACCTGGAACGGGTTCGAGAGGTCATCCACCTGGTCCGAGCCGACGTCGCAAGCCCGAGCCGGGTGTTCACCGACGGTATTGCTGTGGGCCGCGGCAAGGTGATCAGGCCCAAGACGCTCAATCAGAAGCGTTATTTGGATTCGATTCGGGCCAACACCGTGGTGTTCGGCATCGGTCCCGCCGGCACCGGGAAGACGTACCTTGCCATGGCCGTTGCGGTCGCCGGCCTCCAATCCGGTGAGTTCACCAGGTTGATCCTGACCCGGCCGGCGGTCGAGGCCGGAGAGAAACTCGGATTCCTGCCCGGAGACTTGGCGGCCAAGGTGGATCCATATCTGCGCCCTCTATACGACGCCCTGTACGACATGCTCGGCCCGGATGAGACGCAGAGACTGATAGAAAGGGGCACGATCGAAATCGCGCCGCTGGCCTATATGCGAGGCCGGAGTCTCAATGACGCCTTTATCGTCTTGGACGAGGCACAGAACACGTCGCCCGAGCAAATGAAGATGTTTCTCACCAGGCTCGGCTTCAATTCAAGGATGGTCATCACCGGAGATGTGACCCAAGTGGACTTGCCGGATGGCCGCGCGTCCGGTCTCAAGACTGTGCGCCGGATTCTGGATGGGATTCCGAAGGTGGGATTTGTGATCCTGGATGCCACCGACGTCGTCCGGGCCAGAATCGTGGCATCCATTGTCGAGGCATACACTCGATTCGAAGATCGGGCCGAACGCGAATGAATGCTTTGATTCGCGGTTCGGGTATCGCTCGGACCGTCCTCCTCGCGCTTGCCATCGTGTTTTCAGCGGTGGTGTTGATGGTCGGGCGAGCGTCCGACGCTCCGCAGGTGTCGCTACAGGAAGGCCAGCCTGCACCGGAGATCTTTATCGCAAATCGTCCGGTAACAGTGATTGACGAAGCCGAGACCGCAGCGGAGCGGGCTCGCGCCTCGGCGGCGGTGGAAGACATCTACCGCCCCGATCCACAGGCCACCGAGACGGTGCTCAATGCCGTCAACATCTTTTTCGAGGATGTGCGCACGGCCGCGGTGCCGATCCCCCAGACCGGGACGGAGGACCCAGGGTCGGTCACCCCTCCGACCACGATCGCCACGACGACGACCGCCGAAGACACGACCACCACGGCCGAGGACACCACAACGACCGCGACTGGGGAGGAGACGACGTCCGACGACGCGGAGTCGACCACGTCACTCGAAACGACCACTTCGACCAGCACGACCTCGACGACCTTGCCGCCCCAGCCGGCGCCGCTCACGACCCAGATTCAGGACCTCGAGGATGCACATCCGTTCCTGAGCCTGGAGACGATCGCGTCGTTTGTCGATGTCATCAACCGCGACTGGGAACGGGCCGGACTGGGAGAGCCGCAGCTCTTCACCATCGTGGAGAACGAGGCAATCGACCAGGCCGAGGAGTTTCTACTCGGCGGCATCAGATCGACCGAACTCGATGGCATCAGAACCAGCCTGGTCGCCAATCCGCGTCCGATCGTGCTGTTGCGCGGGCTCGCTGACGAAGCTAGAGCGACGGTGGAGGCGGCTGTCGCCGAGCTGGTGGCCCTGTCGCTGCAGACGAACGAATTCCGGGATGATGCCGGAACTCAGATCGAGAGGTTCGAAGCCGAATCGGCGGTGGAAGACGTGGTCAGGGACTACAGCTTGGGCGAGAAGATCGTCGGTGCCAACGAGATCATGACCGCGGTGCAGATTCAGGCGATCAGCGATCTGGGGCTGATCGGGGAAGCCGCTGAGACAACCCCACAACGAGCGCTCGCCTTGATTGCTGCGACCGTGGTTCTCCTGGCAGCTGCGTACCTGTGGCGGGTTGGTTCGGAGTTCTGGCGCCAGCCGAAACTCGTCGGCCTGTTCGCTCTGCTCATCGTGTTGGCCGCGGCTGCCGCCAGGATTCCCGAACTGGTGGCCAGGGATCAGGTGGAGCTGGGGTTTCTGCTGCCTGCCGCCCTGTTGGGCTACTTGACGGCCAATCTGTTCGATGCGCGCATCGCCGTGGTCATCGCTCTTCCTATGGCCGTATTCACTGCCCTCGCTACCGGCGATCTGGCTCTCACGACGTTCGCGGCGGCCGCGACTCTGACGCCGATTCCGTTGGTGTCGTCGGTTGCATCTCGCTCACAGCTCAATCTGGCGGTCGTCATTTCGGCCGTGATCCACATCCCGATCGCAGTCGGTGTCTCGTGGTTCTTCTACGGCAGTTCCACCATCGTGTTGGCCGCGGTGTGGGGTTTTGTCTCCGGTATTGCGACGGGGGTGGTCGCCCTGGGTGTGCTCCCAATCCTTTCATCGGCCTTTCGAATCACGACTACCCAGACCTTGCTCGATCTCACCGATCGCAACCACCCGGCGCTGCGTCGCATTGAGGAGATGGCGCCCGGCACGTTCAACCACTCGATCATGGTCGGGAACCTGGCCGACGGTGCGGCCAGGTCTGTGGGCGCCAATCCTCTGCTCGCTCGGGCCATGGCCTACTACCACGACCTGGGCAAGACCGTCGAGCCCAAATTCTTCGTCGAGAATCAGTTCGGGGTGACGAACCCACACGACCGGCTGCCACCGGGGGAATCGGCGACCATCATCAGAAGCCATGTTGCCGAAGGGCTGCGCCTGGCCCGCGAATATCGCATCCCGCCGGATGTCGCTCAAGGAATCCTCACTCACCACGGGACCAGCCTGATGCGGTTCTTCTATCACAAGGCCGAGAGTCTCAACGGAGGTGAGGTCGAAAGCGCCGACTTTCGCCACCGGGGTCGCAAGCCGAAGTCCAAGGAAATGGTGATAGTGATGCTGGCCGATGCCACCGAGGCGGCGACCAGAGCACTCGTCCAGCATGAGGATCCGACGAGTGAGGGCATCAGGGATCTCGTCGAGAGCGTCATCGCCGAAAAGGTCGAGGATGGCCAGCTCGAGGAATCGGACGTGACCTTCGGCGAGCTCACCCGGCTCAAAGAGGCATTCGTCGATTCCCTCATCGGGTACTACCACACGCGAATTCCGTACCCGAGTTTCCCGAACGCTGGGGGTGATCAATCCGCGTGAACGTCTACTTCAGCGACGAGCAGACGGATCCCGTCGACTCATCGGCGATGCTGCAGTTTGCGGAAAGGGTGCTGGCGGAGGAGGGCTTACCGGAGGCGACGGAGATGGCAATCCTGCTCGTCGGGGTCGACCAGATTGCCGACTACAACGAGCGCTTCATGGATCGAAAGGGCCCGACCGACGTGCTGGCCTTTCCGATAGAAGATCTCACGCCAGGGCACATCCCCCATCTGGTGCCGGATGAACCGCCGCTCAGCCTCGGCGATGTATTCCTGTGTCCCTCGGAGATCCATGCCAGAGCCGAGACAGAGGGCATCGATTCGCAGGATTTCTTGTACCTTCTGTTGGCGCACGGCATTCTTCACCTGCTGGGTTATGACCACGCAGACGATGCGCAAGCGCTGGCTATGGAGCACAGGGAGGACGAGTTGCTCAAGTTGATCGGCAGGACCCCGGCGTGATCGCTCTCGCGTTGACCCTTTCCGGACTGCTGGGGGTCTTGGCGTTCTTTCTCCGATTCGGTGGCGCATCCCTGGTGCGGACGCCGCGAGCCGACGCTCTTCATGATGCGGCCGACGGAGTCCCGGGGGCGGCGCGGGTGGCCAGGCTCCTCGATGGCCGCGCCGCGATTCAGCCGTCTCTGGGAGTAGTTCACGTAGCATTGCTGGTGGCGGCGGCAATCCCATCGGCGTGGGCGCTTGCGGCCGCGATCAGTGGCCCAGGACTTGCCGGCGCCTTGCTCGTGCTCGGTGCCGCCCTCGTGTTGTTCGGCGACACGGTGCCGCGATCACTCGGGCGTAACCGGCCCCGAGGGCCCGCCTACCGCTTCTCGCGGTTCCTGTCGGGTTCGGTTCGGATCGGGCGTAAGGCGACGGATCTGATACCCGAAGAAGACGTAGGTCCCGCGTCTCTCGATCCCAACGACAGCGAAGAACTCGAGCTGATCTCTCAGGTGCTCGAATTCACCGATGGGATAGTGCGAGAGGTCATGGTGCCGAGAACCGACATGATCACTGTCGCAGCCTCCGACGATACCGATCGTGCTCTCGATGTCGTTCTCGAATGTGGCCGCTCGCGGATTCCGGCGACCGGCGACGACCTGGATGACATCGTTGGCGTGTTGTACGCCCGCGATCTCCTGACCCTGTTCGATACCGGTGGCGAGGCCCGACCGGTATCGAAGATCATGCATACCGCCTTCTTCGTCCCCGAAACGAAGAAAGTGTCCGAACTGTTTCGCGAGCTGCAGAGCCAGAAGGTCCATCTGGCAGTAGTGATCGATGAGTTCGGGGGAACTGCCGGACTGGTCACCATGGAAGACCTGCTCGAAGAGATCGTCGGAGAAATTGTTGACGAATACGACGAGGAAGAGCCCCTCATCCAGCCGGTCGCCGAGGGGGAGTACATCGTCGACGGCCGACTGCCGGTCGACGAGTTGGCAGAGCTTTTTGGTACCGAACTACCCGACGAGGATTGGGATACGGTCGGTGGTCTCGTGCTCGGTCTGGCGGGAAGGGTGCCCGAGGAGGGCGAGGTGTTCCACCTCGATGCGATCACCTTTACGGCCGAACGAGTCCAGGGACGGCGAGTGTCTCGGATTCGCGTCGGACCCGCGTGAAATCCGGCTTCGTACCGGTTGTCGGACGCCCCAACGTCGGCAAGAGCACTCTGATCAACGCGCTGGTGGGAACCAAGGTCACCATCACATCCGAGCGTCCGCAGACCACCCGCAATGTGATCCGCGGCGTGGTGCATCGACCGGATCTGCAAGTTGTTCTGGTCGACACCCCGGGAGTCCACCGACCTCGCACCGCCCTGGGGAAACGCCTCAACGAGCGTGTTGTCACCTCACTGGCGGATGCTGATGCGGTCGTGTTCGTGATCGATGCCACGGCACCGATTGGGCCCGGAGACCGTCTGATAGCGGGGCGACTGCTCGAAGCGTCGACTCCGACCGTGTGCGCCGTAAACAAGGTAGATGTCGCCTCGCCGGCCGATATCACGCTGCAATTGGCAGAGGCCTCGGAGTGGGATTTCGAGGCGTATGTACCGATCAGCGCAGTCGAAGAACAGAATCTGGATCCGATCATCAGCGAGCTGGAACGGCTGTTGCCGGACGGGCCGCAATACTTCCCGGAGGACATGACTTCGGATCAATCCGAGGTGTTCCTGATTGGCGAGATCGTCCGTGAAAAGTTCCTGGCGAGACTCAAACAGGAACTCCCGCATTCGCTGGCGGTGGTGGTGGATGACCTCGAGGTCGGTGAGGACGGAATCACCCGGGTTCAGGCGCGACTCCTCGTCGAGCGTGACAGCCAGAAAGGCATTGTGATCGGCAAAGGTGGTTCAGTTCTCAAGGCGTCGGGGACGGCAGCCCGTCTCGAATTGGAAACGCTGCTCGGCACCAAGGTTCACCTAGACCTCCGCGTCAAAGTCGAAAAGGACTGGCAGCAACGTCCAGGAGTCATCGAACGGCTAGGTATGTAGCGCCGGCAGAGCCGGCGCTACATCAGTCCTTAGTCCTTAGTCGTTAGTCCTTAGATTCAGACTTCAGACTCCTGACTCCTGACTCCTGACTCGTGAGAGCGATGCGGAATGGGTGCAGATTTGCTCCGAACAGCCCTGATACGACGAAGGGATCGTTCAGCATGAAGGCCCTTGCCTCTTGTTCGCCGGTCGCCTCGAGGATGACAATCGCCGGTCCCAGGCCGTCCTGACTGCGCCCGGCAAGGAGCACGGTGCCGGCGTCGGTTGCCGCCTCCAGGTAGGCGAAGTGCGCGGCGGCCACGGCCTCGTCTTCGTCCGTCCAGGCGTCGGGGTCGGTTGTCAGTTCTGGTCGCCTGCCCGGCGTGAACGTATACAGGAACTGAGGTCTGGTGGTCACGACCCGTTGCCGGTGTCAAAGCCGTCGATGGTGTCCACCAGGCTGCGGTCCAATCCGGTGAGGGCGCCCGCCGAGTGGGTGCTGACTTGCAGCGTCACTTTGTTCCACCTCACGTCTATGTCGGGATGGTGATCGATTTGTTCCGCCGCCAGGGCCACTCTGGTGACGAATGCCATGGCAGCGGAGAAGTCTTCGAAAGTGAACGTGCGCGTCATCGCGGTGTCTTCGACCAGCCAATCCGGATGGTCGTCGGTAAGAGTCACCAGCTCGTCGGAGGTCAGGGGGTCTCGCATCGCTCACAGTCTCGTCGAAGTGCGTGCGTAACGCCCGATCACAGATGAAAGACTCCAGACTCCAGACTCCAGACTCCAGAAAGAAGTGCTGTTCTGTTGTCTGATATCTGACATCTGATATCTGTTCTCACGTCTTGCGTGCCGCCACCAATGCCAGCGCGGCGGCCGCTGCCAGGGCGGCCACGAGTGCGATCGCAGCCATCGACCGGTCGTCCTCGGTGTCGGGTCCGGTTCCGAGCACTATCGCGTCAGACGTCGTGGTTGTATTTGCCGGTTCGATGATGGTGATAGGGAGTTCGTCGCCGTTGGTTCCGGCATCGACGACTTCGTAGGCGACGCCATCGGCAACCACGATGACTTGCCGTCCGACAGCAAGCGTGGCGGCCAGGGTCGGTGAGGCTGCGGCGAGTGCAAAATAGTCCTCCGAGCCAAAGGCCACCCGAACCCGGTCCATGATGGGATCGTACGTGGTGTCGATCCAGACCCCGTCCAGTTGGCGCATCGTCCGGCCGCCGGCAGTGATGACGATGTCCCGGTACTGCTCACCGGGTGTCGCCGCCAGATCGGTGGTGGAGAGTTCGGCAGCCGCATCGGCGGCGGTGACCGATTCTTCGCCTGATGCGGCAAGCGGGGTCGCGGTCGAGGCGGCGTTGCGGGCGATGACGTCGATCGCCTCCTCGCCGAACGGGGCCGGTTCGGTCACGAGGTATGAGGTGTAGGGGGTGACAATCCCGTGGCGAATCGAAAGGCGGACGATCTGGTCGATTGTCTCTTCGCTGGGCCCGTTGAGCCGGATGTCCCGCAGGAGTGCACCGATCTTCCGAGTGGCCCACAGGCCGGGCACATTGTCGTCGCCTCCGGCCGCCGTAAAGCGCACGTCGTCGTATTCGATCGTGACGCCTTCACCCAGTAGTCGCCCGCTGAGCGACACGGTGGCCGGCCCCCATCCGTCGTAGCGGCCGGCGAGAACGAGTTGTTCGCCTGAGAAGAGGTCCGGGACCGGCGAGGGGTACAAGTCGGAGACGATCACGCCGTCGATGGTGAGCTCGACTCCGGTGAGGACCGGGGAGGCCACCTTGGCGTAGAGGGTGCTCACCGCCTGATCGATTTTCTCGCCCGGAATCACGTATTGGGACGTCCCGTGGTGATCTCGTGCGATCGAATCGAGCAGAACCGTGTCGACGTCGAAGCCGACGCCGAATGCGAACACCGAGGTCGTCTCCGACCGTTGACGCTCGAGACTTGCCAGGATCTGTGTGGTGTCGATGATCCCCTCCGTAGGGAGCCCATCGGTCAGGAAGATGACGTAGAGAGGCCGCTCGGATGAGGCGAGTGAGAAGGCATCGGAGAGAGCATCGTGAATATCGGTGGATCCGGCCGCCGCCAGTCGCCGGACCCAATCGCGGGCGGCACCGGCGTCGCTCACCGGCCGTAACCCATCACCGAAGGCAGCGACGCCGGTGCTGAAAGCCAGGACCTCGAACCGGTCATCGGGATTGAGGTTGTCGAGCACGAAGGTCGCGGCATCCTGCGCTTGGGCGAGCTTCTCACCTTCCATTGAACCCGAGACGTCGACCACGAGAACGATGTCCTTGGCGGTTACGGCATCGGAGCCGACCAATCCGGGTGATGCCATCAGGAGGAACCATCCTTCGTCCCCGTCCCGGTAGGAGATGACATCCAGCGCCACGGGTCCGTCGTCGGTGGAGTAGTAGAGAGCGAACTCGGATGCTTGCTGTCCTGTGGCTTCGAATCCGACGACCGCCGATGTAGCCCCTTGTCGATCTACGGCGACGGAGTGAGTCGGAGAATGAACCGTCTTGAGGCCGCCCGATTCGACGATTTCGATCCGGGCCACGATGCGCTCGATTTCGACGTTGGTGTGTTCGCGTCCCATCGCCTGGCGATACCGCACCAAACCGCCGTCGCTTGCCAGCACCTGGCGGTATTCAATCTCGACTTTGCGGGTGTGGCCGGCCGGGATCGGGAACACCGACAAGCGCAGCAGACCGTCGTCGACAAACTCGAGCAGCGCCGGATCCAGCGTACGACGCACGATCTCCTGATACGTCCGGCGGGCGGCGTCACCGTCAAGAAGATCTCCAGTGACGGCTTCGCCATCGATCCAGAGCGTCAGACCGGTAACTGCTGCGTCGGAGGGGATCGGATGCAAGAACTCACCTTCAGCCATACCTCTCCCGTCGTTGCGGAGGATCTGGGTGATCCGTGTCGTTGCGATCGACTCCGCGATCGTGGTTTCGACTCGATACTCCTCGACCACGACGTCGGTTGGTCCGTCGCACTGCCACCACGGGCAGGGCAGCGGCGGCAACGGGTCCACCGTCTGAGCGAGAGCGGCGGAAGGAATGACGAGGCTCAGCACGGCTAGGAAGCTCACGACGGTGCGGATGAAGGATCTTGAGTTGGTCACGAAGCTATGACGCGTCTGAGACGTGATGGGGTTCCCGGTATCTCTGTCCGTTCCAGACCTTCCGTGGGTCGGCCTGGTCGGACGCGCCTCCCGTTCTCGTCAGGAGATACGTCGAGTTGTCCGTTTTCCGTAAGCGACGGCGCTTGACGGACAACGGATAACGGATAACGGATAACTGGGCCGGGTAACCGTATTTGTCCCATTCCACCTCCTACCCTCTCCTCATGGCTCTCAAGAACGACCAGGGCATCGTGCTGCGGGGCTTTCCGTTCGGCGAGGCCGACCGGGTGGTGGTGATCCTCAGCCCCAACCACGGCAAGCTGCGCACTGTCGCCAAGGGAGTTCGCAAGACGAAGAGTCGCTTCGGTGGACGGCTCGAGCCATTTACGCACGTCGATCTGGTGTTGTACGACGGCCGCAATCTCGACACGATCACCCAGGTCGAGATCATCGAGGCGTTCCCCGCGCTGCGGTCCGACCTGGACCGGGTGTTGGCCGCCGGGACGATGGTGGAGGCCATCGATGCCGTGACTCAGGAGAATGAGAGTTCGCTACGGGCCTTCTTGTTGTTGCAGCGGGGTCTTCGCACGCTCGAATCCGGCGCGGTTCACCCGGACCTGCTGACCGCTTTTCTTCTGGGCATCGCCGAAGTGGTCGGGATCGCCCCGGCGTTTGATCATTGCGCCGGCTGTGGGCGGACGGAGGGCCTCGTTCGGTTCTCATTCGGAGACGGTGGTGTCCTGTGTGAGCGTGACAGCACACCGGGCGCGGTCTCTCTGCGCGACGGCCTCACCGACTATCTGGCAGGTATAGCCGCAGCACCCCTCGATGACCTACCTGAAGTGGACCCGTCGTTCTCGGGGGCGGCCATCGGGGTCACACGCCGCTTCCTCGAGTATCACCTGGACCGCCGGTTGGGAACGGTGGTATTTGATGTCTGACCGCGGGCCGCGCCATGTGGCCATCATCATGGACGGCAACGGGCGTTGGGCTGCTGCTCGCGACATGCCTCGTACGTTCGGTCATGCTGCCGGCGAGGAGGCGCTGTTCGATGTGGTCCACGGCGCGTTGGCCGCCGGGGTGGAGTGGCTGACGGTCTACACCTTTTCTACCGAGAACTGGTCCCGGTCCGACGATGAGGTCGCGTTCCTGATGGGTTTCAAGGAGGATCTGCTCAGCCGTCGGCGCGACGAGTTGCACGAACTCGGGGTAAGGGTCCTCTTCCTCGGCGACCGTGACGATCCGCGAGTGAGTGATCGGCTGCGCCAGCAGATCCGCGCCGCCGAGGAACTGACTGCCGACGACACTGCGATGACGATGGTCTTTGCCTTCAACTACGGCTCGCGGGCAGAGATCGTCGGGGCGGCCAGAGCGATCGGATTCGAGGTGGCGGCCGGAAGCCTCGATCCCGAGTCGATAGATGAGACTGTGGTCGCCAAACGTATGGGGATCCCCGAGATGCCCGATCCGGATCTGGTGATTCGAACCAGCGGCGAGCAACGAATCAGCAACTACTTGTTGTGGCAGGCAGCGTATAGCGAGTTCATCTTCACCGACACCCTGTGGCCCGACTTTCGGACCGAGCACCTCATGGAGTGCATCGAGGAGTACCGGGCGCGCGATCGGCGATACGGGGCGGC
>JAZGCP010000150.1:0-3692 GCA_036477035.1 Acidimicrobiia bacterium
TCCTCGAAACCCTCGAGTACGTGCATGGCGAGACGGACGTCTGGCTCGAGGTGACGACGCTGTTGATACCCGGGCTCAACGGCTCCTCGAAGGAGATAGACGAGTTGACGAGGTGGATCATGGAGCACCTCGGACCCGATGTGCCGCTCCACTTCACCGCCTTCCATCCCGACTACAAGATGCTGGATCGACCACCCACGCCGCCGGCGACGCTCACCAGGGCGCGCCGCATCGGGCTCGGCAACGGCCTGAGGCACGTCTACACCGGCAACGTCGATGATCCTCGTGGGGAGACGACGTACTGCCACGGGTGTGGGACCGGGCTCATCGAGCGGAATCGATACCGCCTCGGGCACTGGGGCCTGGACGGCGAAGGCCGCTGTGCCTCGTGTGGCACACAGTGCCCCGGGGTGTTCGACTCCCGGCCCGGGACCTGGGGGGCACGCCGACTCCCGGTACGGCTCGCCCGGTAGATCTCAGACTTCGGAGCCGATGGCGAAGGCCCCATACCCGACCACTCGATCCGTCGAGCCGGCGGTGTCACCAGAGTTGCGCAGGTCGAGCAGCCGGCAGGTCCAGCCTCTTCGCTTGGCGAGCACCAGCGCACCCTGGACGGCGGTGTGCCCGCAGGCGTCGTCGGGCGACAGGTCGGCGGGACGGAGATCGGTGATCGCGGTCGCGGTGCGGGTGTCGCGACGACGGGCAGTCTCGTACTCGAGGTAGTGGGACAGATCCGACGAGACGATCCCGATCACGTCGTCCGCCGCGACCGCCTCGTCGAGTGCGTCGGCGACGGCCTCGGGCTCGACGTCCCCGGTGAGCAGCGCCAGAGCGGTGAACTCGCCGAGGACGACCTGGAGGAAGGGGAGCTGCACCTCGAGGCTGTGCTCATCGGCGTGGGCGGCAGGATCGGGATTCACTATCGGACTCGAGTGCGCCGATGCGGTCAGCTCCGGGTCGACCGGAACCTCCCCGAGCGGGGTCTCCAGGGCGTCCACGCCGGAGGTCGCCAGCCCGGAGTGCGCCACGAAGTGCGAGGGGCCGACCAGCACCACGCGGCGGAGGACATCGCCCGCGCCACGGATCAGCCGATAGGCGCTGGCCGCAACGGGACCGGAGTACAGGTAGCCGGCGTGCGGGACGATGAGGAGATTCGGCCGAATGCCCGGCTCGCCGGGCGAGCCGTCGTCGAGCAGGTCTTCAACGGAGCGGCGCAGCACGGCCGGGTCGGCCGGGTAGAACGCCCCGGCCACGGCGGCGGGCCGGACGGTCGCCATGCCACCGACTCTATTCGTCGGGAATGCCGAAGGCTGAGAGTCCGCGCCTGTCGGCGCACCCTCTCAGTGAGCGTGCTCGGGATCAGGTTCTATCGCCCAGGCGGCCTCCAGAGTCTCACCCCAGGGGCTGTCGAATTCCTCGACTCCGACGCTGAGACCGTCCCGGAGCTCCAGACCCGACCTGGCATCCTTCCCGACTACCAGCTGTGTGCCGCAGCAGCAGACATCCTTCTGGTTGTCGGCACCGCGGCTGAAAGCCAGCCGGGGCTTGCACCCGCAAGGGCATACGTATCCCGCTTCGACCTCGGTGCTCGATTTCGTCGCATACTGCAACTGCATGATTCTCGTCCTCGCTCTTCTCGATCCGTCTGCTCTCAAGCTCATCGTGCCTGGCTCATATTGTGCTCACGTGTGGTCATTCGGGGCACGCTCCATCCGGAAGGTACTGCAGGCACTGGCGTGTCAGGCCCGCCGTGCTTGGTCGATGATCTCGTTGAGTCCGGGGTAATGCGATCCCTGCCAGTAGATCCTCTGGCACGTTGCACAGATCCGGTATTCGTCGAAGTGGTCCCTCGTCCGTGGTGGCAGCCGGTGGACGATCTCCTCCTTCTCGACCCGCTGGAGCAACCCATTGCATTGCATGCATCTGGTGAAAGGGGCGACGCAGTCGGCGAGGTGGAAGCGGTGAACGATCTCGGTCAACTGCTGGCGTGGATCGGTCGCCCGGACGAAGTAGCCGTGGGTGACGACGCCGTGTTTGAGGAGGCCCACGTCTCGCGTGAGCAGGATGCGGTGCTGGTCGGTCGAGATCGATACCAGCTCGTGATCGGACCAGGCGTTGCTGTAGAGGGAGTCGAACCCCACCAGTCGCAGATATCTCGCCACCCTGCCGAGATGCCCATCCAGCACGAAGCGCACCTGACGGAGCGCCTGTGGTCGGACCCGCACGATGGAAGAGATGTCAAAGGCCTCGAACACGGGATACACACTGATCCGGTCCCCGTCCCCCACCTGGTAGGAGAAGTCGACCGACTCACCATTGGCCAGGATGAGATCCACCTCGGTGTGGGGCACGCCGCAAGCCTCGATCATGTCCTTGACGCTTCCCGCCACGTCGAACGTGCGGCCAACCCTCCCCGACCGGTGGTGCGCGGCGAGGAAGTCCTTCAACTCTGCATAGAACCGGAAGACGACGTGTTTGCTCCCGCGTCGGTGCGCCCGTTTACTTCTTTCCACACGTGTGTCCACGGCACCTTCCCCGGGCAACATCGCCAGCGACGGTAGCGGCCTTCCTTACCGCCGACTGGACCGGCCGGTGGTCATTCGGATGTGACGTCGATGCTGAATCGAGTGATGGCGTCTATCACAGCCGAGCCGGAAAAAAGGGCGGGATCGTTGTGGTCCGCCCCGTCGATCACCAGCAGCTCCTTGCGCTCGGGTGCGGCATCGTAGATGGCTCGGCTCTGGTCAAGCGGGACGATCGAGTCGGCAGATCCGGCGATAACCAACGTGGGAGCGGCCACCTCCCCGATGCGATCAATCGATGGATATTCATCCCACAGCAGAGCCCGTACCGGCAGAAACCAATAGTGGTCAGCGGCGATGTCCGCCAACGATGTGAATGGGGATCGCAACACCAAAGCCGCAGGTGGGTGATCAAGCGCTAGTTCGATGGCCACTGCCCCTCCCAAGGACTCCCCGAAATACACAACCGGGTGAGCCGGGGCCTTCATGCGCACCCAGGCCGCCGCGGCGCGGGCATCGCGGGCCAATCCGGACTCGCTGGGGTGACCAGGATTACCCCCATAGCCGCGGTAATCGAACAGCAGAACCCCGAAGCCCTTTTCGGCCAGACCTGTCCCGAGGGGAATCCGGTCACCACGATCGCCGGCGTTGCCGTTGAAAACGATCACGAGCGGAGCACCTATTTCGGGTGGGGTGAACCAACCCCGCAACGTCAAATCATCGCTGGTGTCGAACGCAACCTCCTCCCATCCTGCGAGTTCACCGGTGATGAGCGGAACCGTTCCGGTTGGCAAATAGATCAACCGACGCTGAGTAAGCGTGAGCAGCCCACCGAATCCAACTAGGGCAGCCACCATCCACAATACGAATCTCATCGTCTTTCTCCGTATCAGCTTCCAGCGTACAAACGGTTTCTGCGACCGACTTCCGTGGCATCAAGTCCAACTCGGCAGTTCCGATTTGGGTATCGTCGCTTCGGACTAATGACGGGCATGGAGCGAAGTTGATCCGGGTCTGGCATCAGTCGTGATCATGCCACACACATCGCGGCCGAAGGCCAGCGGGCAACGGCGGCGCCCCCCCAAGCCCGTCTTGTCTCGGGAGGCTCTGCCGAGACAAGCAACCTACTCAGGTGCTCAGGCGGCCTCCGATGCCAGGGAGCGCAGCAGG
>JAZGCP010000151.1:0-2381 GCA_036477035.1 Acidimicrobiia bacterium
AGATGAGCGCCCGCAGATTGCCGGATCCGGGCTGAGACCTCATCCATGTGATCATCCTGCCGAGGACCATGGTGACCACGAACTGTCGTTCTTCGTCGGAGAGATGGGCGAGGTAGATGATCGACGCCTGCGGCTTGCCGGTCTCGCTCCATAGGAGCCGTTCGACATCGAGCGCAGGACCGCTGCGCCAGTCGGAAAAGGAAGGGGATGCGACGAGCGCATTGAGGCGCATTGCCAATTGGAGCCGATCTTTTTCGGGGAAGAAGGAATCGACCTCGAATACCCCGAGTTTCCTCATCGGAGGTCGATGGATCATCCCGATCAGCCGTTCGAGTGAAAGGTCTTGTCCATCTCGCCAGGCCTGCTCGACGAGATTGGAGACGAGGATGTGTTCGCGACTCGATAGCGGATCCGCCGCGACGTCGACCAACGCCAACAGACCCGATACGAGTCCCTCGATCTCATCGCGCGCCGCCTCGGCATCGTCGTCCCAGTCGACTTGGGGCGCCGCCAGCGATCCGAGGATGTTCAACGGAACCCCGGCAAGGGACCCCGGTGTGTAGATCGTGAAGTCTGCGGCGGCACGCAGATCCGCAATGTCATCGCCGCCGAGACTCCATGATTCCAGTCCGCTTTTCCAGCGCTTTGCAGTCTGGGTCGCCAACTCCGCCACCGAGGAATCGTCGCGTCGAGCCTGTGACTCGTCGATCCAAGGCTCGAAATCGGAGGGAGCCAGGTCGGGAAACGTCAGCAGAAGATTCGTCATATCTCCTTTCGGATCGAGGATCAGCACCGGAATACCGGACCGCAGGGCCTCCTCGATGAAGATGATTCCGAGACCCGTCTTGCCAGATCCAGTCATGCCAACGATGATGCCGTGCGTGGTCAGGTCTCCGGCGTCGTAGTCGACCATGTCGTCGGTGCGTTCACCGGAATCGGGATCGACAATGGCGCCGAGGTTGAAGATTCTCTTGGGCATTGGCCGATTGTACGGGCGACCTTCTGGCGACGGTCCAGCATGTCGGGGAGGGGAGCAATCGAGCAGCGGCGGCGCCGGGGGCGCCGCCGGCAAATCGCTCCGCTGCGTTCGGTTGGGCGCTCGGAGGCTTTGCAGTCCAATCACTATCCTCGCCCTGATGCTTACTCGCCTTGCTCTCGCCCTTGTGGCCCTCGGGCTGGTCGCGGCCGCCTGCGACAGTGGCGGCGAGTCCGGTACCGGTCCCGACCTCGAGATCGAACGCCGGATCGGATTTGCGGTCATCGTCGAGAATCGCCCTGAAGGAGCCTCTATCGGCTTCTCGGTCGATCGTGACGCCGCGTCGGGCGAGGAGTTCGACGTCACCGACTCGGTGTGGCGAATCGACGACGGTCCCTGGATCGAACCGCCGGTCACATGTCTCGGCAAAGGACAGCGAGTCGAACTCGGTGTCTCTCTGGTGGAAAACGAGGAGCGCCCCGGGTTGCTCAAGGAACGGGTCGTCTGGGTAGCTTGTCTACCTCCCGAGGACTCCTAAGTCGGGAGTCGGGAGTCGGGAGTCAGGAGGTCGTCGAGCCGTCGCCTCCTAGACCGGGACAGTCTGCTTGATCACGTCGACGGCCTCGTTCACGGTGGCGACGCACCGGACCAGTTCGGTATCGGTGGCCAACTGTGATCCGAGGTCGTTGACCAGGTGTTGCCAGGTAGGGCCGACGGTCACGACCGGCTTGGGTTCTTCGCCGGAGAAGCGTGTGACAAACGCCAGGTTCCACGCGACCCCGAGCTCGGTCAACGTCCCCAGACTTCCCGGTAGCACAATCGTCCCGGCGCTGATGTCTGTGAGTTGATGGATCCGTTCTAGGAGATGCTCGGCTCTTCGCTCTTCGTTGACGAAACCGTTGGCACCGGCTCGATCTCGAAAGACGGCCGGTGCCGTGACCCCGAGTACGTAGCCGCCCGCCTCGCTCGCCCCCTTGGATACCGCTTCCATCAAGCCCCCATATCCGCCGGTGACGACTCCGTAGCCGTACTCGGCGAGGAGACGACCACAGATCACACCGTCTTCGTATGTTTCGTCACCGGGAACCGACCGGGAGCCTCCAAAGACGGCGATGATCTTGTCGTTCACGGTGAGTGACACTAGAGACCTCGCTTGCGCTGCTCCGGCTCCCGGACTGGATCGACAGGCTTCTCGGGCATCGGGCATCAGGCATCGGGCATCGGGAAACCGATACCGTTGGCTCACACGACAAACGGAGCTGAATATGCCGTACCGCACGATTATCGAGCCGTTCAAGATCCATTCGGTACAGCGCATTGCGATGCCGGCATTAGATGAACGTGAAGCCGCACTGCGACGGGCGGGTTACAACCTGTTCGGCCTGGAGGCCGATGACGTGATCAT
>JAZGCP010000152.1:0-6062 GCA_036477035.1 Acidimicrobiia bacterium
CATGTGTGGGCCCCCGACGTGTACCAGGGAGCACCAGGAGGGGTGACCGGGTTCTTGGCGGCCGGCGCCAAGATCGCCGGATTCGCCGCCATGGCTCGGGTGCTGGTCATCCCGCTCGGGTCCTACATCGATGATTGGGCGCCTGCGATCGCGGTGATGTCGGCAGCCTCGGTGATCATCGGCACCCTGTTCGCCATCGCTCAGACCGATTTGAAGCGGATGCTGGCCTATTCATCGGTGGCTCACGCCGGTTTCATCATGACCGCGCTGGTGGCCGGTCCGGCGGGGATCGGTGACATGTGGTTCTACGTGGCCACGTACGCGTTCCAGGTGGTGGGGGCGTTTGCCATCGCCGCGGTCGTCTCGGGCGCGCTCACCGGTCGGTCCCCTCTCTCGGATTACGCCGGCCTGTCCGGTCGTTCTCCGCTGCTGGCTGCCGCGATGGGGCTCTTCATGCTTTCCATGGCCGGAATTCCGCTCACCTCCGGGTTCATCGGCAAAGCCGCGGTGTTCCGCGCCGCCATCAATGCCGACTATCTGTGGCTGGTCATCCTGGGCCTGGTGGCGGCCGTGGGTGGGCTGTTCTTCTACCTCCGGCTTATCGTCATCATGTATATGCAGCCGGCGTCCGACGGTGCGTCGCATCCTCAGCTGCACTTCGGGACCCGGGTCGCCGTCGGGGTGACCGCCGTGGTGACCATCGTGGTCGGCTTCGTGCCGTGGCCGCTGCTCGACTGGGTCCAGGACGCAATCCCGCTGTAGGAGCGGAGATCTCAGATCTCAGACTTCAGATCTCAGCTTTCAGATCTCAGACTTCAGATCTCAGACTTCAGATCTCAGATCTCAGAAAGAACCGAGACAATGTCTGATGTCTGATGTCTGATGTCTGATGTCTGATGTCTGATGTCTGCCTGCAACCTGCACGCTCTCCCATCTCCCGTAACCTGCGCCGCGTGATCGTGCGATGACCAGTTCTACACCCCGTCGATTGTTCGGGATCACCCTCATCGCGCTCGCTGCTGTGCCGCTGATGCTCGGCAGCTTGCGGGTGACCGGGCGGATCATCGTTCCTGAAGGTGACGTTTTGGAGGAGGATCTGTACGCCATCGGCAACGTGGTCATCATCGAAGGCACCGTTGGCGGCGACCTGTTCGCGATCACCAACAAGCTCCGGATCACCGGTTCGGTGGAAGGCGATGTGATCGCCCTGGTGGGTGGGCGAACCGAGATCAGTGGCGAGGTCGACGGCGCCGTCAGGGTCGCCGGTATCAGACTCGCGATCGATGGCTCAGTCGGAGACGATTTGGCGGCTTTCGTGATCGAGAGCGACGTTTCCGGGTCGGTAGGCCGAGATATCTTGCTCATTGGAGGCGAGGTATCGGTCGCCGGATCGGTGGGCCGGGACCTCAGGCTGCAGGCGATTCGCCTCGTAATAGATGGCGAAATCGGCGGCGACATCCTGGCGAAGGTGGACTCGTTGACCTTCGGGCCCGGTTCCCGCGTTCTGGGTGACGTGCTCTACCGGGCGTCGAGCGATGCCAAGGTGTCCGATGATGTCGTCATCGGAGGACAGTTCATCCGGCGCACCGTCCTGGCCCCGGTCTGGGCCAAGGCGGTGACCCGAGTCGTGTCGGTGCTCAGTCTCTTCTCGTTGATAGTGGCCGGACTTGCGGCATCTTGGGTCTTCCGATCCACCTCGGAACGTGCGGTTCGGGAGGTCGAAGATCGTCCGCTGCGATCCGGCCTCGTCGGGCTTGGGGTTCTTCTCGTTCCACCGCTGCTGGCGATGCCGCTGTTTCTCACTCTCGTCGGGATTCCGATTGCCATGTTCGTGCTGCTTGCGTGGTTGCTGGCGCTGGTCTTGGGTCCGATCCCGGCAGTCACTCGGTTCGGTGCAATGCTGCTGCAAGACCGCGGCGGTGTGGCGGCAGCATTGGTGGCGGGTGCGGTTGTCTGGAGAGGGGCGATGTGGCTGTTGCCTCTGATTGCTGCCTTTGTCTACCTGGCTGCCCTGTTGGTGGGTCTCGGTGCCTACGCCACGGCGGGATGGGACCTGCGACGCGGCAAATGAGCCTGGTACGAGGCTGCCCCATTTCTGTCTGGCCACTCGTCACTGACTAGGTTCGGGCATCATGAGGAACCTGGTCGGAGACGTCGGTGTGGGCGTCGCACCGGTTGAGTAGGTCGGCGTGGACACGCCGCTACCAGCGTTTGCTCTCGATGCGGCTAATCACAGCTTCGAGATTCGCAACTACAACTGGGCGAAACCCTTCTCCAGCTTCCTGCCCGGCATCGCCGGACCCTGGGGCGTCCCGGCGTGGGCGTTCTGGGTAAATCGTGGCCAGGCGATAGCGGGCCTCGGTGCCGCCGACCGCGACGGGCAAGTGCTCGAGTTCATGTCGTTCAACCAGGCTTGCGGCCGGGTGATGACGGAGGGTTTCCGAACCTTCCTCCGAATAGACGGGGCCGATACCTACGAACCTTTCCGGCGAGCGCTGGAGCCGGGCGTGGAGCAGACACTCCGAGTCGGCTCGGCGGAATTCACGATCGAAGAGCGAAACGACCGGCTTGGTGTCGAAGTGATCGTGACCTACCACACGCTTCCGGGGCACAGGGCCGCGGGTCTCGTGCGCTCGGTTGCGGTTCACGACAAAACAGGGCGGGATCGACGCCTCGAGTGGCTCGACGGCGTTCCCCGAGTGCTCCCGTTCGGGATCGATCAACACGGGATCAAGGTGATTCCCCGACACATCGAGGCGATGATCGGGATTGATCGCCACGCCGGTGCGGCGCTGTTCCGCCTCAAGCAGTCGGCGGTGGACAGCGCACGAATCGAATCGGTGCCCGGCGCCAATTTCTATTTGTCGTCGGCCCGTTCGGGCACGACTCATCAGGTCGTCGACCCTATTGCGGTGTTCGGTGACCAGTTCGCCTTTGACCGACCCCTCGTGTTCGACGGCGGCGGGTTCGCCTCGGTGCGGAGATTCCCTCAGATGTGGCAGGGGAGAACTCCCTGTGCCTTTACCGCGCTGGACGACCGGCTCGCTGCCGACGGAAGATGCGAGATTATCTCGGTGCTGGGGACAGTCGAGCGCGAGGCGGATATCGAACCGCTCACTCTGCTGACGCCCTCGGATTGGACCAGCCTGCGAGCTGAGAATCGGCTGCTGGTCGATTCCATCGCAGACCTCAGCGCCACCGTCTCGTCTAGCGGAGTTTTCGATGCGTACTGTCGCCAGAACTTCCTGGACAACGTCATCAGAGGGGGAATGCCGGTGCGGCTCGATTCGGCAAGCGGTCCGGAGACGGTGTACGCCTTTTCCCATCAGAACGGCGATTTGGAGCGCGACTACCACCAGTTCACCCTGACGCCGACCTACCTGTCTGAGGGGCTCGGCCACTATCGAAACACGGCACAGAACCGACGAAACGACGTCTGGTTCTTCCCCGATATCGGCGACACCAATCTGAAACTGTTCTTCGGTCTGATCCAGCTCGACGGATACAACCCTTTGGAGATTCTCCCGCAGACCTACCGGGTTTCCCACCCGGAGGCGGCTGCCGACTGGGCGCGGCGGTGGATACCCGAGCGTCATGCGCGGGACAATGTCATGGCACTGATGGGAGAGCCCTTCTCGATAGGTCGGCTGGCGATGTGGCTGGAGGACGCCACGGGAGCCTTGCCTCCGGACAACGCCCTGGGTGACGCCCTCAGTTTTCTGGCCGCCGAGGAGGTGGGCGGGATCCACGCAGGGTTCTGGATCGATCACTGGCACTACGCCGTCGACCTCCTGGAGAGCTACCTGTCGGTGTTCCCCGATCGCCTGTCGGAGGTGCTGCTCGATGGCCAATACACGTGGTTCGACAACCCGGACACCGTCCGCCCCAGGAGCCGGCGTATCGCCTGGAAGGACGGTGAGCCCAGGCAGCTGGGTGCGGTGGGCAGGGATGCAGACAAGGCCGAGATGATCGCCGCCAGGACCATGGACCCGTACCGGGTCCGCTCCGAATCGGGCGAGATCGTTCGTTCGACGCTCTTGGTCAAACTTCTGCTTCTGGCGACCACCCGACTTGCCACGCTCGACCCGTCCGGGCTTGGAATCGAGATGGAAGCCGGCAAACCGGGTTGGAACGATTCCCTCAACGGCTTGCCGGGGTTGTTCGGCTCCGGCCTCTCTGAGACCATCGAACTCCGGCGACTGGTGCGTCTGATTCTCGACTGGATCGGAGTCCTTCAGTGCAGGAGGGTGGAGGTGTTCGAGGAGCTGGCCGACCTCATCGAGCTCCTGACTTCACTCGCCACCGATCGTGTCGCCGAAGGTCTGAGCGCCACCGAATTCTGGAACCTCGCCAACGACGCCAAAGAGCTGTATCGCGGCAAGGTACGACTCGGTGTGTCCGGGTCGCACCGGACGCTGGAGATGCAAGATGTGGTGGCTTTCTGTGAGGCGGCGCTCCTGCTCCTCGACAAGATCTTCTTTGGCTCGGGGCGGGACGACGTCGTCTCTGCTGCCGGGATCCCTCACACTTATTTTGTGCATCGACCCCAGGGTGCCAACGGACCAACCGGCGTTCCCGATGCATTCGTTCGTTCACCCACCGAGCCGTTCCTCGAAGGTGTGGTGCACTGGCTGCGGGAGTTTCCGCAGGATGCGCTCCCAATCTACGAGGCTGTTCGCAGGTCATCGCTCTTCGACACAGAGCTACAGATGTACAAGGCGAATGGGCCAATGGGCGACGCCGATCCCGAACTCGGACGCGCCGTCGGTGCATACCCACCCGGATGGCTCGAGAACGAGTCGGTGTACACCCACATGGAATACAAATACCTGCTCGAAGTGCTGCGGAGCGGACTCGCGGCCGAGTTCTGGGAGGATGCGGTACAGGCTCTTCCACCGTTCCTCGACCCTGCCGTCTACGGACGAAGCCCGCTGGAAGGCTCCTCGTTCATAGTCTCCAGCGCCTACCCCGACGCCAGTGAGCACGGTCGGGGCTATCAACCCCGTCTGTCGGGGATGACGGCAGAGTTCATCAGCATCTGGTTGATGGCAACGGTGGGACCTCGGCCATTTCGGGTGACAGATGGAATCCTCGAGTTTGCCCCAGACCCGTCGCTACCCGGGTGGTTGTTCACCGATGAGGCGGGCACTGCGAATGCCATCGATCCAATCGACGGGTCCCAGGTCGATCTGCCGACTGGGTCGTTTGGGTTCCGGTTTATGGGCGGGGGGCTGTGTGTCTACGTCAACAGGAGCCGACGCGACACATATGGGCCCGCCGGCGCCCGTCCGGCCGCCTTTGAGATCGAGTTTCAAGACGGGCGCACGTCCACCGTCGAGAGCCCCGTTCTGGCGGGCAGCGATGCGGTTGCACTCCGAGCCGGGGAGGTGCGGTTCCTCAGAATACTGCTCCGGTGACCAGTGCTTGGGGCCGGCGCCGGACAATTCCTCCGGCGTACCTCGACGGTGCCGGGTAGGCTCGGCAACGCTCCGGCCGCGATTTTCGCGGGCTGGTTAGGAGGGAAATAATGCATTTAAAGCGATGGCGATTCCTGGCGGTACTCGCCGTATTGGCCCTGGTAGCTGCGGCTTGTGGGGACGACGACGAAGCCGCTGATCTCTCGGGTCAATCCCTGGAGGTCTTTGCAGTCTGGGCCGACGATGGTCCCGAGGGTATGAACTTTGCGATGGTGATCGCCCAATTCGAGGCCGACACCGGTGTTGATGTCACCTATACCGGGGTGGCGACCGATGCCGCCACGGTCCTTTCGACCCGAGTAGAAGGTGGCGACCCACCCGATGTGGCCATGCTGCCACAGCCGGGCCTGATGATCGACTTTGCCGCTCGCGGCGCTCTGGTCGACATCAATAGCGCGGTGGGGGGCATCGTGAACGACAACTACGCCAGTGTATGGCGTCAACTCGGCACGGTGGACGGCACGCTGTATGGCGTGTGGTTCAAGGGTGCCAACAAGTCGACCGTGTGGTACGACGTGGCGGCGTTCGACGCCGCCGGCGTGGAACCGCCCTCGACCTGGGACGAGTGGGTTGCCGTCTCGCAGG
>JAZGCP010000153.1:0-2588 GCA_036477035.1 Acidimicrobiia bacterium
TCCATCAGCATGCCGAAGGCATCGGTGTCGGCGTCGACCAACCCCAGCAGCCGGGCATGAAGATCTTTGCCCCGAACGGCCCAGTCGGAGAACTCTTCCCAGCGATCGTCCCAGCCCCGCTTGTGGGCCGACAGGTTGGCGACCATCGTCCCCAGGGCCGCGCCGAGGGCGCCGGCTAGGGCCGCCACCGAGCCACCGCCCGGAGCAGGTGATTCCGATGCAGTTTCGTGAGTGAACTCGGTCACGCTGCGCGATACCAATCGGCCGCCCTGCTGTGCGATCCGCCGCTCGATGATCCTCTCGGCGGGAACGAACGGTGTGAGATCGTCGAGTCCCATCGACTTGACTGCGATGTCGACGACCGCTTCATCGGGAATTCCCAGAGACCGTCCCTGGCGAGTCAGGTAGTGGCGACCGGCATCGAGCATCGCCTGCAACGGCACCATTCCAACGATCTCAGAGCCGGTGACCCGCATCCCGCGGGCCGTGGCTCTCTCCCGCACCGCGTCAAAAGCCACGTGGAGCGGTGTGACCGAGATATCGGTCAGGTTCATCGAGACTTGTGCCTGCCGGTACTCATCGATGTACCACCCGATCGCCTTGACGGACTCGAGCAGCCCCGGTTCCCACCGCGGTTCACCGTCGCCGTCTCTGACTATCTCTCCGGTGAGAGCGTCTCCGGTGCGGGCAATTCGACCGCGCTCCCGCACATCGAACGCCACCGCGTTGGCCCGGCGGCGTGAGGTGGTGTTGAGGTTCACGTTGTAGGCGATCAGAAACTCCCGAGCCCCGACCGCGGTAGCACCGCTGCGCCGGTTGAATTCGGCCGGTCCGAAATCAGGCCACCAGTCAGAGTCGGCGAGTTTGTCTGCCAGCCCTTCGTATTCACCGGCCCTCACATCTGCCAGGTTGCGGCGATGTGGGGCCGATGCTGCATTCTCGTACAGGTACACGGTGAGTCCGGCCTCGCCCAGTCGGCGTCCCGCCTCCCGCGCCAAGTCGGCAGTCTGGTCCATCGTGATCCCGCTGATCGGAACGAAGGGGCAGACGTCCATCGCCCCAAACCGGGGATGCTCACCATGATGCTGACGCATGTCGATCCGCTCGGCGGCGGCGATGCCGGCTCTCACTGCAGCCTCGACAATGGCTTCTGGCGAACCTACGAAGGTCACCACTGTGCGGTTGGTGGAAGTGCCCGGGTCCACGTCGAGTAGGACTGCACCATCAACCGACTCGATGGCAGAGGTGATCGAACGGATGACCTCGGGGTCCCGTCCATTGGAGAAGTTGGGCACGCATTCGACAAGCGGCTGGTTCACTCCCTCAGCGTATCAGCGAGCCCGCAGATGGCCTTGGCCCTCAACCAAATCAGCCCAGCGGGGTCCATACCAGGGTGTCGGGGTGAAACTGGCTCCAGGCGAACCAGAAAGACTGATGGCTCGTCACTGAAGAGCCGTCGTCGAGAAGAGCGATGAGTCCCGCTCCGTCGGACACGATCACTACCCCGGCGAGTTCAACCAACTCTCCGGCTTCGATCGAGCGTCGCGCCGCATCGACTGCGAACGCCACCGGAGTGCCGTCGGGCGTCTCCACCCCCAGCACTTGCTCCTGCACCGGCAGTCGGGGATCGACGTCACCTATCGGAAAGATCGGGCCATCGGCATCGCGGTCACCGAGCGGGTCTAAGGCGTAGGTGCGCCCGATGCCACCATCCTCGGCCACGATCGTGGTGTTGGGATGTGCTGCCTTCCAATCGGCCCAGGTGCTGGTTATCACCGTTACCGGCTCCAGGGTGAAACCAACCTCGCGCAGCGGACCGGTGACGGCGGTCCCGAGAAACGTGTCGAACATCGAAAATGTGTGCAGGTCGAACATCACCTTGTTCGACCTGCTCAACAGACCGGACGTACGCAACTCCAAGGTCCCGAATCCGACCGGCACCGAATCGGTCAGGTACGCCTGGGCCGACCCGCACAGCGTGCAGTACGGCAGCCCGATGCGACGACCGCCGACGGTGTCGTTGACCATCTCGTGGATCTCCATGATGTTCTTGGGGTAGGCCCGCGCCTCGTCGCCGACCACGATGCCGAACACCACACGCTCATCGGGGTACCAGTCACCACCGGCGGCGTCGGTAACGGCCGGGTCGTCGAGCGCCGGAATACATCCTTCGGGGCAAGGCGCGGTCACGGCGTCGAGCGGTCGGTCGTCTATCAGAACTCCGCCCCAGCTGAGATGGCGCCAGTCGACAACAGAGCCCGGATCGCCAAAGAACGGCTCCCAGGACGGTTCGATGATCTCGAATGGCACCCGCTTCCAGCCGACGTATCCGGGTGGTGCGGGTAGGTCCCACGCGATGAGGCGATCGGTTACCACGCCCCAGACGAATCCACCTGCGACATCGGTCCCGGTGAGCGCCTCAAAAGATTCAACAGAGACTTCGAAGACCTCACCCTGCTGGAAGAACCTCAGCAGGTCGGCCAGCAGCCAGGCCACCCGAGCGTCTCCGGACTGTCCGAGGCGGGCCAGCGCCTCGATGTCCACCCCGGTGAGCAACGTGCTGAAGACGAGATCGAGATCGGCAACGG
>JAZGCP010000154.1:0-4971 GCA_036477035.1 Acidimicrobiia bacterium
CGTGCAAATCGTCGCCCAGTGACGCAATCACGGACCCGGACTCGTCGACGGCGACGGCCACGACCGGGTGCCGGGTCTCGATTAGCCCGGAACGGACCGAACCGACGATCACTCGGAAGCGAGCAACTCGTCGGGGTTGGCAGAACCCTCGCGATAACGGCGGGTCAGCTCCTCCTGAAGCAAATCGAGGGCACCGTGGACGATACGTCGGTGTCGTGACACCTCTGCTTCGACCTCCTGCAAGAAACGCTGCGTCTCGCCCAGTTCTGCATCTTCGACCGAAGGCAGTCGGGCAATGAAGTCCCCGTCGAGCGCCTTGTCGACGATGCGACGTCCCTTACGGGGGATGTCGGGGATCTCGAATGAGATCGGCCGCGATGAAAGCCCCGGCGTCGAGGTATACGCGCCCTCGGCGAGGATTCGGGGCAAGGCTTCGATCAGTGTCTGCTCCTCCTCACCGGCGCGGCGCCGCATTTCGAACGAGATGAGATCCATCCGGCCGTGCAGCATCCGGCGGTAGTAGGAGAGCTCGAGATCGAGGTCATCGCATATCTTGCGGCGGTCCCTCACCTCATT
This sequence comes from Acidimicrobiia bacterium, assembly GCA_036477035.1. GTDB lineage: Bacteria > Actinomycetota > Acidimicrobiia > Spongiisociales > UBA11373 > JACZWZ01. Next base: position 577 of record JAZGCP010000154.1, read on the forward strand.
GTCGGACACGGCATCGAGCTGGGTCAGGAAGTCTTCGTCCTGAACCTGGTCTATCCGGCGACGGTTGTTATCGCTCACGACTGACAGAATAGTGCCCCGGTCGATCAGGGACAGACTCGCTCCACCGTCGGATACGGGTTCACCGCAGTGAATCCACCCGGGTAGATACCAAAGTGGAGGTGGTACGACCCCGGTCGCGGATTGCCGGTGTCTCCCATGTATCCGATCACCTGGCCGCGCGGCACCCACTGGCCGTCGGCCATCCCCGCCGGATACGAGTCGAGATGGGCGTAGAAGTAATTGACGCCTTGGTCTGCATAGAGCCAAACGATGATCCCACCGAGTGATCCGAACGACTTTCTGACGATCCCACTGGCGACCGCGACCAGTGGCGTGCCGCGGGGCCCCATCATGTCGACGCCCTTGTGGGTCCGGCCACCAGAACGAGGCGCCCCCCAGGTATTCAAGAACCACGACGACCCTCCAACCGGGCAGATGAACCCGGGAGTAACCCACTCGGGAACACCTTCAGCCGGCAGTTGAAGGGCGGCTTGCATCAGTTCTCGTTGGCGCCGCGCCTCCTCCTCCTTGCGGACCTGTTCGTCCCGCTCCGCCTTGACCTCGTGAAAATCCTCATCAACCTCTTCGTAGACCAAATCGGCCACCTCGTAGAGGTCGTTCATCCGGTTGGCGATGGCGTCCGCCTCGGCCTGGAGTTCAAAGAGGCGAGCGGTATCGGTGTCGAATTCCTCTTTGAGCCTCTCCATTTCGGCAGTCGTCGCCGACAGGCTGTTGAGTCTCTGCGCTTCCGACTCGACTGCCTGAGCGAGTATTTCGCGGGCAATGATCGACTGCTGCACGGTGTCAGGTGAAAACACCCGCGCCACCGGATCGCGCTCATCACCGTTCATGTAGGACTGCACGGCCCGAGCCCGCACCTCGGCGCGCAGATCACGGGTTTCGTCCTGGTAGTCGTCGATACGCCCTCGCAGGCGACCGACGGCAAAGGTAAGGGCTTCGAGCTCTCCGCGGACTTCCTCGTATGCAGCGACTGCTTGATCGAGGTTCTCGATGGCGTCGGCCCGCTCGGCGGCAGCGGCGTCGCGGGCGATTCTCGCCGCCTCGACGTCCTCTTCGGTGACCTGCGACGCCGCAGGCGTCAGTCCGGTGGTCGAAACGAGGGCAAACGCGAGGATCGCGCTAGCAATCCTCCGCCAGGGGGAAGTCATCATCGGCATCGTATGGTGGGCACCCGTTTATTCGTGTCATTCCTATCGGCACGAAGCGTCTACGGGTGAACTCGATTTGGTGAGCCATGGGCAAGAGGCAATAGGCGATAGGGAATTCGCAATACGCAATACGCAATACGCGGGAGGCGGCGCCAGCCGCCGACCAATCGCTAGCCTCGCGCCTCGTTATGCCTCCTCGTTTCCGATCTGACCTCGAACGCATCGAGCCCTATCGCCCCGGGCGTTCGATCGCCGCGGTCGCCGCCGAATTCGGCGTGCAGGGAGTCGCAAAGCTCGCCTCGAACGAAAACCCCGAGCCACCGTTTCCTGAGGTGCAGCAGGCGATTGCAGCAAGCCTCGATGGACTCAATCGCTACCCCGACAACGCCAGACCGGATCTGACTGCTGCACTCGCCGATCATCTCGATGTGGGGCCGGAGCGGATTTGGTGTGGCGGTGCCAGCAATGAGCTCACCCTCATCACCGCTCTGTCGATGGGCGGCCCGGGGACCAGCGCCGTTTACGCCTGGCCTTCGTTCGGGCTGTACCGGATCGGGTCGCTCGCCATCTTCTCCGACACGATCGAGGTTCCCCTCGATGACCAACACCGACACGACCTCGAAGCCATGCAGGCGGCGATCCGAGACGACACAACCGTCGTCTACGTCTGTAATCCCAACAACCCCACGAGCACCGTGGTGGCCGGAGACGCTCTGGAGCGATTCATCGACGCAGTCAGCGAAGACGTCCTCTTCGTGGTCGACGAGGCATATCACGAGTACGCCATCGCAGCCGAGTACCGATCGATGTTGCCGCTGGCAGTGGAGCGCAGCAATGTGTTGGTCACCCGGACCTTCTCGAAGATCTACTCGCTAGCCGGGCTGCGGGTCGGCTATGCAGTGACCGCCCCGGAGACGATCGCGCAACTGCGGCGAATCCAGTTGCCCTTCAGCGTGAGCAATCTGGCCGAGGTCGCAGCAACAGAGGCACTCAACCATCAGAACCGGGTCGCCGAACGCCGCGAGGCCAACCGAGCCGGTATCGCCTACCTCACTTCGGGGCTTCGCCAGAGGGGCTCCGAGGTCGCCGACAGCCAGACCAACTTCGTCTACGCCTCTTTCGATGATGCGGCCGCAGTGAATGAGGGACTGTTGCAACGCGGAGTCATCGTACGGCCGGTGCTCCCAGACGGATGGCTCCGCATCAACACCGGGACCCAGCCCGAGATGGAGCGCTTCTTCGAGGCGTTGGATGAGGTGAAGGGCGACAAGAAATAGCAATTCGCAATAAGCAATACGCAAACGATCGCCCGGTCTTCTCTTGCGAATTGCTTAGAGGCGGCGTCAGCCGCCGACCTTTGCGAATTGCGGGTACCCGATGTCAGGCAGACACCGAGCTGGTCACCCAACACCTACCCCAATATCGTCAGCATCAACCAGAACGGGCCCGAAGCCATGAAGAGTCCGTCGAGATAATGGAGGCCTCCGGGGACGGGGCCGGCAACGAAGAATCCGCCCACGCGTACCAACATGCCCAGGTTGCGCCCTGCCACCAGGGCCAGAGCACCGGCCACCGCGGCGGCGACCGTGTTGAGCAGGTCGGGCGCCCACACCGCGCCGGCAATGGCACCGGCCGTGATCGCGGCGACGATCATCGCAACCAAGGGATCGAGCACCGGCATATCGCTTCTGTCGCTCAACCACGACACGGCGACCGCCAGGGCGGCCACGAACAAGAACGCGGCCGCCTCCCCCTCGGATCGAAGTCGCAGCAACACCAGTGATGCCGAACCGAAGGTCACCGTGGTCCCGATGGCGATGCCCGAAGCAATCGACTCGATTGATCTGAAGTACGGGTTGATCACTCCCCAAATGAGCACGAGCAGCGTCACCCCCACAGTCGCGGCGGCCATCCCGGGAGCACCGAACCGATACGTGGCGAGGACTCCGCCGAGCACTCCAAAGAGACCAGGAGCGGTGCCGACACTGAGACCCCTCCGTTCGCCCGACCCGACCACATCAAAGGCCCACAGTCCGCCAACCAGAACTGTCGCCACCGACAACCACTGGAGTGACACCGAGTTGGCCCCAAACAGGGCAGCCGTCAGGACGATGGTCATGCCGACCTCGGCGAGGACCGACGACCGCACGGCGAGTGCACCACCGGACACGGGTGGAATCAGTGCGATTTCGGCTCCGTCCGGCACCAGCGTCTCGGTTGTCGCCTGAGTCCCATCCACCCACACCTGCGCTGCGTCGAGCGCTCTCCCGAAGTCATCGCCGAACATCTCAGTCGCTCGGCTCAGCACATCGCCGACCGTGGAACCGGCGATTTCCACTTCGGTGGCGTCGGCGATCTCTCGGAGATTGGCGAAGAGCCGGAGACGTGCCATCAGCCGGACGTCACCTCGACGAGTCCCGTCATCACGACGTTGCCGTCGGGTCGGGTGGTCTCAAACAGGAACGAACCGCCCTCGGAAGAGAAGACAGACGTCTCCAGGTCGCTACCGGGAATGACCATGTCGGTGAACCTGACCTGAATCCGCAGAATCCGACCCGGATCGCCGTCGGCGATTTCGTCGACGAGTCCCCCGGACACGATGGACAACGTCCCGAGGCCATGGTTGATGACACCCGGGAGTCCAACGGCGACGGCGACCTTGGGGTCGGTGTGGATCGGGTTGAGGTCGCCGGATGCCGCGGCATAATCCCCGGGCATCTCCTCATCGACATGCTTGGTGAACGACGCCACGTGCTCGCCGCGGACGGCGGGCGGCGGCGGATCGCTCTTGGGACGTTCGGTTCCGCTGCCGGCGCCGCGCACAAAGATTGTTGCCAGCTGCTGGTTGACCATCTGGCCGTTCGGGGTGGTAGCGGTCACCTTGCTGACGTAGGTGGCACCCTTCCCTTTGTCCTCCACCGACTCCAGTGACGGCGTGAAGACAAGGGTTTCGCCGGGCCGCATCGGGCGGTCGAAGATCATGTCCTGTTCGCCGTGAACGATCATCAGCGGGTTGTCGACTCCCAATTCAGGATCGGAGGAGACCGCGAAGGTCATCGGCAAACCGATCACCACCGGGTAGATGAGCGAAGGCACCTGTCCGGGCCCAACCTCGTGCCGGGGGTTGTCGATGCGGGAGGCGGTGGCATAGGCGGCAACCGAGTCA
>JAZGCP010000155.1:0-5154 GCA_036477035.1 Acidimicrobiia bacterium
GCGCCTGCTAGATGCGGTCGGCCTTCTTCTCGTCGTAGAAGTCCAAGCGATGAACGGGCATCACGAGCGAGGTGAGCACATTCATGCAATGACCGTTGATCCGCTTCAGGTACCGATACAGGAGAGCTCGCGCTACGGCGTCGGGGGCCCCGACATCCGAATCCGCCAACAGATCTCGGATACCGGCGTCGTAACCGTCCTGAACGCCGTCGCCCTCCTGGATCAGTCTGTGGGCGCCCTCGACGTCTCGCTCGCGGAATACCCGGGCCGTCTCGGCGATCATCGACGACGTTTGATCCCGATATTTCATCAGCGCCCGAATGTCGTCGGCAGTTGAAAGGTCCATCCCGGCGTCGGCAATGTCCCAGATGTTCTTGGCATAGTCGCCGATCCGCTCGACATCCTTCACGATCGACATCGATGACAGGACCATCGGAAGATCGGCGCCGGCACCCCTAACCGAAGCGTGCACCACCAGTTCCTTACGAACCTTGCGCTGAGCACGGTTGATCCCGACGTCCGTCTTCGAAATCTGCTTGCCGACGGTTCCGGGCTCGGTCCCCCCAATGAGTGAGTTGATCGCCAAATCGAACGTGTGGCGACAATCCAGCAGCATCTGGATGATCAGCCCTTCGATCTCCTCGAGCTGGCTGTCAGCCCCGCCTCTAAAGAACTCAAGCACCATTTTTCTCAGCCTCCTGTCATCGCAGGGCAAGCACCCCGATGAGCGGGACAAGTATGAAGAGTCCCCCAACATAGACAAGCACCAGCGACTTGCGGACCTCCGCCAGTTCCGCCAGACGTTCGGCCAGAAACAGCGGCACCGCCCGTAGTCGCGGTATCGGATACCAGATCAAGATTCCCAACATGTTGAACAGAGTATGAGCGAGCGCGATCGCCAACCCGGCGCTGCCGTCGGTTGCCAACGAGGCCAACAGCGCCGTGACCGTCGTTCCGACATTGGCACCGAGCATCACCGGGAATGCATTACGAAGTGAGAGGACTCCGGCAGCGATGAGAGGTACCAGCACCGACGTGGTGATGCTCGACGACTGAACGGCCACCGTGATCACCAAGCCCAGGGCCATCGCCGGCAAACCGGCACCCTTGCCCAGAGCGGCATTGAGGGAGCGCTCGATCCGGGATAGGACGAGCCTCCTCATGTTGCGAGTAATGAGGGCGAGAGCAATGAAGATCATTACCAACCCCGCGGCGAGCATCACCGACCCCACAATCGTTTCGTCGACGGTGAAGTTCTCGACGAAATTCCGGAACCAGGTGATCGGCGCCTTTACCGCCGCCTTGATCGGGCTATCCGGTTTGGTGAAATCGATCGCCGTGTTATCCCGCAGGAGATCCGCCAGGTTCATCGCCGTACGGCTCAAAATACGGGTTGTCACTTCGATCGGAAGCAACACCACGACCGACAGGATGTTGAAGAAGTCGTGCATCGTCGCACCCGCAAATGCACGCCGAAACTCACTCGATCGGCGCAGGTAACCCAGCGACGCCAGTGTGTTGGTAACGGTGGTGCCGATGTTGGCACCCATGATCATGGGCACCGCAGCCTCGACCGACAACGTCCCGGCTCCGACGAGACCCACAATCGTCGCCGTCGTCACCGAAGACGACTGCACCAGCACCGTGCCCAGCACGCCGACAAATAGGGCTGCCAGGGGATTGGAAACACCATCAAACAACGTATCGGTAAAGCCACTACCCAGTCCTTTGATGCCCGTCTCCAGGCCCTTGATGCCGGCCAGGAACACATAGAGAAGAGCAACGACGAGCAGCACCCTCCCCCAAGTCGGGAGAGCGAACCGAGGGGACGGGGATTCCTGCTGTGACTCCGCCATCGGCGCCGATATTATCGCTCCCGGAACGACCCCCGGCCGCACGTACACTGCCGGGCAATGGCCGACCCGTCGCGTTTTTCTAGCAGCCCCCTGGCCCGCCACAACGCGCCGTTCACAATCCTGATAATCCTGGCCGGGACCGCACTCACCTGGTTCACCCTGACCCACGGCGTCTTCGGCCGGTCGACCGCCGACCCGGACGTTGCGGCCGCCGTCACGACTCGGGCTCCTGCCCTCCAGCCGATCCTATCGGAGGGTGAACCTGTCGACGACATCACCACAACATCAGCGACCGCGCCGGCCGTAGCCGTCTTGCCTCTAAGGGGCCTCAGCACCGAGGTGCTGCTCGAAGGCCTGGCCCAGCCGTCGTTCGCCACCTCGGCTCCCGGGGATGACCGCATTTACATCATCGAACGAAGCGGCAGGGTTCTCATCTTCGACCCGGCCACCGGCACTCTCAATCCCGACCCCTACCTCGACGTGGCTCACAAGACGAACGCCAACACCGGGATCGAATTGGGGCTGCTCGGACTCGCTTTTCATCCTGATTTCGTCGAGAACGGACGCCTGTTCATCTACTACACCGACAAGAGCGACAACACCGCCGTCGCCGAATACGCCCGCCTCGATTCTGAGACGGTCGATCCGACCTCCGAGCGTATATTCATCAGCGTCGAACGCCGGGGCGTCCGCCACAACGCCGGGATGCTCCAATTCGGACCCGACGGCTACCTGTACATCGCCATTGGTGACGGTGGCCTCTTTGAAGAATTCGGTCAGGACCCCAATCAATTCCTGGGGACGATCCTGCGTCTCGACATGAACAGCGGCGATCCATATGCCGTGCCCGACGACAATCCTTTCTTCACCGGAGGAGGAGCGCCTGAGGTCTGGGCCTATGGACTCAGAAACCCCTGGCGGTTTGCGATCGACCGCGCCTCGAACACGATTTTCATCGGAGACGTCGGTCAGGCGGATGCCGAAGAAATCAACGCGGTGGCGCTCGAACCGGTCGGCTACAACTTTGGCTGGCCGGTGATGGAAGGGTTCGCCTGCTGGCTGCCGCGTGACGGCTGCGACACCACCGGCAAGGTGCTCCCGGTGACGGCCTACGCCCACGACGATGGGTGCTCGGTGACTGGCGGATACGTCTATCGCGGATCTCAGATTCCGGAATTCTACGGCCACTACTTCTATGCAGACTGGTGCCTCGGGTGGGTTCGGAGTTTCGAGTTCACGAACGGCGGCATCCTCAATCCGCGGGATTGGACCGAAGACATGGGCAGCCTCGGTCAAGTAACCAGTTTCGGGCTCGACCCGGACGGTGAACTGATCTATACGACATTCGAGGGTGTCCTGGGTCGCATCATTCCCGAACGTTGACCCCCCGTACACTCGCCTCGATGGCCTCCTGTCCCAATTGCCGGACGCACGTCGCTCCGGATGATCGCTTCTGTTCCAACCGCGGGTCTGTGCTGAACACCGCTGTTCTTCGTGCAGGTCCCAAGTCGAGGAGAATGCCGATTCCTGGGGACGCCGCCGGGACCCACCGACGGCAACCCTCGAGCATCGCCGGGTCACGACTCTGTATGTCGACGCGGCCAACCTGATGAAGGCCCGATAGCCTCGGCTCGTGACCTCCAAGCCCATCTCACTCGAGCGCGTCGGTGCTGCCCCACTGCGGATCGTGGCCACCCACGGCAGGCCGAGCATCACACCCGCCAGTCGGCTCTGCCTGTCCACGATCGATGACCACCCCGATCTCCTTCGAGGTCGCGGCATCGATTGGGGTAGCGGTAGCGGGGTGCTCACTGTCGCCGCGGCCACCAAGAGCGAAGTCGAGTTCGTGCTCGGGCTGGAACTCGATCCGGCCGAGGTAGCGACGGCTCGCGTCAACGCCGAAATGAACGGTGTGGCCGACCGCACGGGCTTCCTGGTCTCCGACTCGTACGACCCACGTCCGGATCAGAACGTTGCGATCCTCGAAGCGCTCCGCGGAAAGACGACATTCCTCATCGCAAACCCTCCGACAAGTGTCGGTGACGACGGCCTGGGGTGGCGGCGCAAGGTGCTGGCGGGGGCTCTCGAATACCTGGCCCCCGGAGCCGAAGTAATGCTTCAGGTGTCGCGCCAGTACGGTCCCAAGCGCACCGAGCGTCTCGCATCCGACGTTGGTGGTTTTTCATACAACGGGGTTTTGGGAAGCACCGGATGGGTCCCGTTCGATCAGACCAGGGCCGATCTGAGGGCTGCCTTGTCGTGGTACGTCGCGGAGGAGTCCCGGACCGGAGAGAAGTACCCGTTCCTGCATCCCGAGCTGGACCGCGAGATCGACGCCACCGAGGCACAACGACTCGGCGTCAGTCCGCGCACCCAGTGGCGGATGCATCGGTTTACTCGCCTCGGTTGATATGTGAGTATTTACTCACCTATAATCCCGGTCATGGATGAGGTGTTCCGAGCTATCAACGATCCAAGCCGGCGCCGGCTCCTCGATGCCCTGTTCTCCGAGGATGGCCAGACGCTGGGACAACTCTGTGGTCACCTGCCGGCCATGACCCGTTTTGGGGTCATGAGCCATCTGCGGGTCCTCGAAGGAGCAGGGCTGGTGACAACCCGCAAGGTGGGTCGAAGCAAGCACCACTACCTCAATCCGACACCTATTCGCCTGGTTCACGATCGGTGGATCAGCAAGTACGCCGAACGCACGGTCGAGAGGATGACCGCGATCAAGGCGGCAATCGAAGGAGGAGCAATGACCACACCGAGTCACGTCTACACCACCTATATCGCCGGAAGCGTCGCCGACGTATGGCGCGCCATCACCGACGGTGACCAGACCGTGAAGTACTTCTACGAGACCAGGGTCGAATCCACTTGGGAGCCGGGAAGTCCCATCCGCTATCTCGGCAAGGACGGATCACTCGTAGCCGACGGCGAGATCATCTCGTGCGAACCCGAAGCCCGTCTCGAGATGATGTTTCACGCTCGATGGGACCCGGAGTTGGAGGCAGAGGGGCCGGTACGTGAAGTTTGGATCGTGGCCGATGCAGGTGAAACAACGATGCTGTCTGTCGAGATGCACGACGTCGCCATCGACAGCAAGACCTACAGCGAATTCACCGGTGGGTTCCCGTTCATCGTCTCCGGGCTCAAGACCCTGGTCGAGACCGGCAAGGTGATGGCGGCCTAGCGAGCTCAGGCGGTCCGGATCAAACCCGAGAGGGTGTCATTGCCACCGACCCTATCGGGGGATGAAGAGAACGACCGCACACCCACTCGACGGCAACCCCGGAGG